>NZ_JBIWAL010000049.1:0-41034 GCF_044760045.1 Pseudomonas sp. NPDC098747
CGGTAATACAGTCCCGTCCCGTGAAAAGGAGACAGGATCTGCAAGCGATAGCTATCGTTATGAATCAAGCTAATGACGTGATGCCAACCGACATCTGGCGCGCCGACCAGTTGTTCACCGAAATAGAAACCGGTCGTGTCCTGGTCATTTAGATCTGTGTTGGAAATAAGCGCCGACGAAGCCCCCATTCCAAATGCGCCCACTTGCATGAGCCGGCCAGCCGTCGCATCAAGCAAGGAGGCCTGGGTTTTATTTTTTAACTTGAGCGGCGTAATTGCCGAAGCGTCACTGGCACCTGCATCCACTTGCGCATCAGATGCAATCCGGATCGTGCCCGGGGCCGCCTCCGTCGCTGGCGACACCGTGACTTCGATCCAAGGCCCCCAAGGCCCCGTACCGTCAAAGGTTGCCGTCAACCCACGGCAGAACTTTTCGCCGGCGTACGTGGTGTATTCCTGCTGAAGGCCATAGGCGCTGGGGGTGACCAGCAAGGTCCCGGATTTACCGACCGGATAACCTCGATCGGGAACCGCGAGCGCATCACTGCTTTGGTAATAGACCCCCTCTTGCCCATACGCACCCAGCGTATTGAGATTGATGGTATCCCCCAGATGCAAGGTGGTCGTCAGCTTGGACGCCAATTTTCGCCCCAGATTGAGCGGCGTCACCACCGTCAAGTCACTGGTCCCGACATCCACTTCCGCATCAGATGCAATCCGAATCGTGCCCAAGACCGTCTCCGTGGCTTGTGCCACCGTGATCTCGGCCCATGCTCCCCAGGGCTGACTCGGGTGTGAGCGAACGCGCTGCCACACTTGCCCTTCATAGCCAACCCCGGCATCGTCGGTGAATGTCACACGCTGATGGACACAGCCCGTCGCACCGTTAAAAAACTCAGCGGTGGCCGTCGTGTTACCTAGCAGATTAGGAGGCCCGTTGGTGCAAGCCGAACTGACATGCACCATTTCCCCATGTCGGGCTGCGAAGGTGTCGAAATCTATCGTTTGTACCAAAGGCGCCTGTTCGCCATAGCCCCACCCTCCCAAACCCAAGCGGCTCACCATGTCCGGGATCTGATTCTCTTCGATACCCACGGTATGGATCGCTGCGGAGCCCAAGCCGAGGTTGCTGCGCGACGCGGCGACATCATCCACATCCGCCAGGTTTTGGCTGGCGGACAGCGCATCAACAACGATGTCGTGTCCGGCGATCATCTCGAACTGCAGGTTGGTCGTGTTGAGGGTGATAGGGCTATCGGTCATCAACTGCCAAACGGTGTCGGCCAGCGTCGTGCCCTGTTCCACCAACACCAGCAGCCCGGAGGTCACCTCGGCATTTCTGTCGGCATCAGAGGTGCGCGTCCACGTGCCGGCGGCCGCGCTGTACAAGCCGTTGTCCTGGCCCGCGGCTTGGTCCTTGACCAGCACCCGCGCGCCGGCCGGCAAGGTGGCGGCCCAGTCACCGCCCGCCTGCACCTCCAGCCCAGTCAGGGCAATCGCCCCGGTGGTGGCGTACTGTACTGAGTGTTTGTGATCGAGTTTGGCCAACTCCTCCTGAATCTTCCAGTCGACGTATTCACGGGTGGCCAGCACTACCGACGGATCGATCTTCAGCTCGATGTTCGCCGAGCTGCTAACGATGAAGTTCATCCGCACCACTTGCGTCTTGCCGGTGCCTTGTGACAGTAACGGTTTATAACTCGGCGCACAGTTGGCCACCGCGACCAGGTCACCATCGACGTCGTACAGACCGATTTCCCTGATCCATTTGCCGCCGACGTCCGTCGGGATGACCTGCTCGGTGATTACCACGTTAGGCTGAGTGGAATCGACCCGAATCTGGTTGATCGGTGCGCGCCGCCACTCATTGATCAGCTGCGTTTGCAGGCGATCAGGAATTGGGTTGGTGCCGTTGGCATCGCCAATGCCCATGTGGGTGAACCTCCAATCCAGCCCCAGGGCAATGGCGTTGGCATGTTTGGCTTCACCCACCGCCGTCAGGATGGCAAAAAACAGACTGTTCTGGTCAATCATAGGGGGTACACATCCATAGTTTCGTTTTCATCAACACCGAGCGCAGGACCAAACGTCCCGGTCACCTCGATGTCACCCGGAGTCGGTGGGTACACATCGATTTCTTCGCCCTCGTACACACAGGCGGAAATGTCGAGCACGCCCAGGGTCTGCTGGCTAATGATCAAGTTGGTCAGGTGCCGACTGACTGGCCGGGCGTCATCAATCAACCAGGTCAGTTCGTCGTACACCTCTTCGGTGATCCCGGCGTCGTTGAGCCCGACCTCCAACGCAAAGGTGCCGGGCACGCCTTCGGGGACTGTTTTGAACCACTCCACGACCTCGATCAGGTAGCCCAGTGGCTCGACCACCCGGCGCAACGCACCGATGGTGCCCTTGTGCGAATGGATGTAGTGCGCCGAACGCACGGCCGCGCGCTTGGCGGCTTCTGACCACTGGCTGTCCCAACGGTCGACCGAGAACGTCCAAGCTAGGTATGGCAGTAAGTCGAGCGGACACTTGTCCGGGTCATAAAGCTGGCGCAGCGGAATCGGCACGCGCTGGATCTGGGCCATCGCTCGCGCGGCCAGGTGCTCCAGTTCCGAGGCATTACGCGGGAGCAGCGACAGATCGTTCATCGCGCGTCGCCCAAGGTAAGCGTCACACCCGTGCAGTAGGGCGCCTGATAGGGCGTGGCAAGAATGTCGCTCCAATCATTTAACACGACCTTGCGCACGCCCTCGACGTGCAGAACCGCGTGCAGGGCAGACTCGGACACTTCCATGCCCAGTCGTCGCCGGCGGTGAACGTACGCGCGTAGGCTGGCCTCGGCGGCGGCGAGAATGGGTTCGGATTCCGGGCCTTGAGATAACAGAAATAGGGTGGCGCTCACTTCGTAGTCGATGATCTCTGCGCCGAGGACGGTCAGGCGGTCTGCCACCGGCCGGCGGTCTTCATCGTTCAGGTAGCTTGCCACGGTGGCGATCAAATCGGGCGAGGCGGTGCCGGTGCCGAGCGCCGATTGGACGATCATCACCACTTCGGCTGGAGTCGGACTGTCCACGGTGGCATCGGCCACGCGTCCGTCGGCGCCCCGGGCGTGGAAGATGTAGCTGTTACGTGGGCCGGCGGTACTCAGTCCTTCCCAGGCCATTTGAGCACGCTCGCGCAAGCTGTCGTCGCTTTCCATCACGCGCGGGATCGGCGGAGAGGTCGAGGGATCCCCCGCCTGAATCTCCAGACGTTCGACGTTAAAATTGGCGGCGAGGTTTTCCAGATCGGTGCCTTCAGCGAAGGCCAGCATGTTGGCTAGGCTGGCTTCGTTGACCCGTTGGCGCCAGAGGGTTTCGCGGTAGGCGTTTTCCTCGACCAGCTTGGTCAGCGGTTCTGATTCCAGATCGAGGCGCGCGGCGATTTCCGCCTGTTCCTCCATTGGCCACAGACTCACGGTGTACGCCTTGCGCTCGGCGAGGATCTGCTCATAGTCGATCTGCTCGACGATCTGCGGAATGGGCAGTTGCTTAAGATCGATGGCAGCAAAGGTGCTCATACGCTGCCCCCCAGCGCGAGCGGCAGTCTCAGGTTCAGCGGCTTGTTGCTGTCGACCAGGCTGCCTTCCAGATCCAGTTCACAGCCGCCGGCGAGGGTGGCACCGACCAGTTGCACACGGCTCAATATAATCCGCGGTTCCCAGCGCATCAGCGCCATGGTCGTGGCCGAGTAGGCTCGCAGGATAGTGAAGTCGTTAAAGGGAGCGTCGACCAGCTCGGGCAGCAAGCTGCCATATTCACGGCGCATAACCCGGGTACCAATGCGGGTGGTGAGGATGTCACTCATCGACTGCTCGATGTGCGCCAGGCTGTCGATGGCACCGCCGGTTTCGCGGTTCATTGCGGGGCTCCAGTCTGGCCGTCACCCGGGGTGACGCCGCCGTGCAGATGGTTCACCAGGCTGATGCCGGCAGCGACCACGTCGGCGGAAGCATTGATCTTGCCGGTGACAGATTGATCACCGGTTTGGGTGTAGTTGCCCTGTTGGGTGTAATCGCCCTCATGGATGATCGGCCCGACAAAACGAATGCCACCGGTACTGACCAGCGAACTGGTAGCACCGTCGACCAGCACGGCCTGCAGATGATGCGCGGCACTGTCGTATTCGATGACGGTGCCGTCGGGGTAGGTGCGTCGGTGCAGCCCTAGGCGGTTGCCGTTGGCTGGATTCTGATCGCTGAAAATGCCCGCCAGCACGATGCCATTGCCCAGTTGTCCGGACGGGCTAAACAGCAGGACTTGTTCGTCTACGGTGGGCGGGTTCCAGTCCTTGTCGGCTCCAGCGCGCAACGCGATCCAAGGCAGCCAAGTGGTGGTCAAGGCGCCGGTGTTTACCCGCACACGCGGCGGCGACAGCTGCACCTCGGCAACGGTGCCAAGGCGGATCAGGTTTTCTATCAGGCGGGCGAGGGTTGCGAGATCGTTCATGGCGTCGATGGTGACGCCCGCGCGCGAGGGATGCAGCCGGCTTGCCTTGTAAAACGTGGTTTTACAAGGCTACGTGTGAGAAGCGTTGAGTCCGGTGTAAATGCTACATCAGTGCAAGGTCAATGCTGCAGAGCTATACGCTCACAATGTTGCTTGGCGGATATCGTCCTCGGCTTCCACCCAGTCACGGTATTGCTCGCGCAACATTTTCAGTTCCAGTTCGGGGCTGACGTCCGGTCGGATCTGACGCGTGAGATTCCATAGCACCAACGACGCTTCCACCCATTCCAGCAGTGCATTGCGCGTGTAAGGGCACGCCAGCCAGATGTTTAAACTATCTGCTACTTCGGCAGTGTATTGCGGATCAATGACGGGCTGCATGAGAGGCATGAGAATTCTCCGAAGTGAATACCATCAGGGGCCACACCGTCTTTGAAGTGTAGCGGCTTACCTGGAACAGTCCTTGGCGTCGGACCGATGACGTGCCGTGCGTCTTAAATAGCCTCTGATCGGCTGATCAAATCGTCATGCCGTCAAATGTGTCAGCAGGGCGTCGCGGATCATGTCGCGATCCGCGTCGGAGAACCCCAGTAATTGACGTTGCTCGTATTGCACCTCGGGTGCGTTGCGTTCGGCGCGGTCTTTCAAGCCGTATTGATGCACCCGGGCAATTCGCGCCACGCGTCCGGCAAAACCAACGGTCATCGCATTGGCGTCGCCCCGGGCTTTCAGATAGCGCGCGGTGCGCAGCTTCTTGAACATCTGCGCCTTGCGCCGGATCCGGCCCTGCTTGCCGCGAAGCTCGCGCGGTTTGCGCGGGGTATAGGGCGTGCCGTCTGGGTTGCGCTGTGCGCCGATGCGTTGCTGCTGGCTACGACGTAAGAGCATCCCCAGCTCCCGTGCCAGCTTGCTGCGCGCGCCGGGTTCCATCTGGTCCAGCAGACCGCTGGCCCAGTCTTCCAATGCCAACAGGTCATCGGCCATCGGGGACAAACCATTCGCTGCTGCTGCCTTGCGTGCCAGGCTTCCACGCTGGGTCCAGGTAGTTGGCCACGCGTTGCGGTTCGCCGACGTGGGTGACGGTGGTGTTGCCTTCGGCATCGACACCGACCACCACCCGTTCGGTCAGCGATAACGTCAGGCTGAGATCGACCTTGCTGTTGTCCAGGATGTCGGCTTCGAACTTGATGCCATCGGCGGATTTGTTGAGGTTCTCCAGCAGCTCCGATTGGTTGACGCTGATCCAGCCGAGCAGGGGCAACATGACGGCGTCGGGATGGCCGGCAAAATCGGTAAGGATGACCTGCAGGTCAAAGCTGTACTCAAACGACAGGCTGGCTGCCGCCGTGCAGCGGATCTTGCCGTTGTCGATAAAGATCATCAGCCGGTCGGGGTTGTGTTTAAGTTCCGCCACGGTGCCGAGCAGGTGTGCACGCAGGCTGTCGGGTTTGTTCATGCGCGGTGCCAACCCAATTGATTCATTGCCTTGACGTCGAGTTGCTCGACCGGACCACGGACGAGAATTATTTTGCTGTCGGGCATCAGGTAACGCAGCGCCTCGAACAACTCTCGCATGCTTTCTGTCTCGGTGTTTTCCGGTACCACCAGCAGGTCGCCGTCCTGCACCTTTAACTTTCGTACTGCGTCGAGATCAATCATGCGGTTCTCCCTTGGCAAGATGGCAGGCGGCGTACCGTTCGTAAGCGCGCTGCAGCTTGATGTCGGTCAGTTGTCGATGGAAATCAGGACCGATATAGCTTTTCGTGAATTCTGCCCACTTGCGCGCTTTCAAGGCTTTGTGAAGGGCCGGATCGGTTTGAATGAACCGAACGAACGCTTCAAATTGTTGCGCCTCGCAGTCGGTCATGGCGTTGGCAAAGGCCTGCACACTGGCATAACCCAGGCGCTGCCAATGAAAGCCCAGGATCTGGAACGCCCCCCACGCGGTGGCTTGCAGTGCGGCGCTTTCATCGAGCAGGCGGGCCATGCAGAGGCGTTGATGTTCAGCGGTGCCTCCGGCATACGCCCCGGGCTGCGGATTGACTAGGGCCGGGTGGAGGGCGACAAGGTGATCAGCGTGCTGCTGCAGGGACGCCGCATCGTCATCGGGCAACTGTGGGATGGTCAATTGGCAATACATCAGATGGCGTTCAAACAGGATCAGTGGCTTGCCATTGTCGAGAAAGCCCATCCCCCGTGACAGGACTTCATTGAGCGCGTAGATGCTGGCCAGCGGCACCCCCAGCCGTTGTGCTGCATGCGACAGGTCGACGTGTTTCAGGAAGCGCTGGCAATTGCCCCCGGTCAAGGCTGTGTGGGTTTTGGGGCCGGCGATGCTGTCGGCGACCAACCCTACGTGCAACTGGAACACCTTAACGGCGTGTTTGGTGACATCGCTGTAATGGCCGTCGAGCACTAACGTAGCACCGTGGCGGTTGAGGAGCTGCTGCAGGCAGCGCACCGTTTGGCCGCGGTCACCGTAACGCAGGGTGATATTCATGGGTTGGGTCTCAGCAGGGCGGCGACGTTGCCGCGAGAACGGATAATCAGCACACACAGCAGCACGGCCGTGGTCGCATGCCAGAGGCTGACCGGCGTCCAATAGAGCAGGATTTCCAGCGCGCTGAGGCACAACGACGCCCCCAGCAGACTGGCCAACAGCGAGATCGCGCGCCGAAAGTGCGCGCCGCCTCGGTGATAGCTGGCCAGACGCACGGCGCTGACCAGGTAGGCGAGGGCGGTGATCAGTTGCACCACCCATTCCATGTCGGGCATGTCAGCCTCCTTTGATGCGTTTGAGGATGTCCCACAAGTCGGCTTTCTCAATCCAAAGCATAGCTTTGATGCTGATCGGAATGATCAAGAGCGCGCTGCCAAAGGCCGCGCCGCCACTGGTCACCAGTGGCAGGATCTGCACGGTCATCGGCGCGAACAGGTAGCCGACGCTGGCCGACAGCACGAGCGAACCAAGGCGCTGCCAGACCTTGAGGTCTTTCTTGGTACTGGTGACCAGCCAGGCACCGAGGATCGCGCCGAACAGAGCCTCACCATCTATGATCGGCATGGCCGTGGCCACGCCAAGCCCCATCAACAGGCCGGTGACGGTACTGGAGGTGGGATCAGCCATGCGGCATGCCTCCGCGTGTGATGATCAGTCCCATAGGTTCACCATTTGCCGTTGCGGGGCCGCGACCTGAATGATTGGCATGTTCACGGCCAACCCTTGCGGCAAGTTTGGGCCGTGGTCGGCCAGCCCGGGATTAGCGGCGAGGACGTCCTCGGTCACCCCGGTGGTCCGCCCGTAATGCCGCCAACACAGGGCATCGACGGTGTCGTTTTGTTGCGCGATCAATATGACGCCCATCAGATCAGCTCCACGGTGCTGCGCGGGCGACCGAGAAAGTCGCGGATCGCCCAGCGTTGATCGCGGCGGTATTCGTCGACGCTCGGTGTCAGTTCTTCGGCGTTCTGGCTGCCGGCACTGGTAGTGTCATAGGAGCGATAGCGCTCGCACACTTCGGCGCCGGTCGAGGCTTCGACGGCGCGGTGGTACAGGTGGACCAAGGTCGAGACGTCGTTGACGGTGTCACCGGGTACATCGGCCAACTTGGCATAACCGGCGGCTTGTTGGGTTGCCCGCCATTCGGCCAGTTCGCGGTTGACGTTTATGACGGCGGCGATGGCTGCGGTTTCAAGGCGCGGCGTGCTGACGCTGGAGTCAATACGCAGCGTGGCGCGCAGGCGGTCCAGGTCAATCGTGGGCCAAAACGAATCGGAGCGGATTTCACCGCTGGGCGCTGAGCCGCCGGCAACAAACCCACTCATCGCACGCCCCCGATGCACTCAAAACGGGCGATGGCGTGACGGGTTTGTTCGCGTGTGAACGTCCCGGCATGTATATCGCAAAGGCGGTCGAAGACTTGTTGGGCATGACGATTGATCAACGCCAGTTCCTGATGATTGTCGGGAAGAATTCCATCACGTCCAAGAGGGCCACTGCAAACGGTAAGGTCGTAGGCTTCAGTCTCTCGGCAGTAGTCCTCAGCCAGCGCCTGCAGACGTGTTTCGGATTCTGGCAGGGTGAAGTCACCCAAATAAGATCGAGCGAAGTCAGTGTTCATCTAGGCTCCGTGGATCGCCGGTGGTCGGGGTTTCACGTTCAGGAATGCTGTCCTGATCGATCCGCCCCGAGCCGGCGGGTAGCGTGGGAACGCTCGGTTAACTGCCGGGGGCAGTGTATTTTTTCAGGAGGCGTTCGACGCGCTCCAAATCCTTTTTGCCGCCGCAGTTGCTGTGCAGGTCAATGGCTTTAGTCAGGTGCGCTTTGGCACCTTCAAGCCAGCCAATGTCCATGCCTGCGGGGTTTTCGTCCGATACCTTTGCGGCGTACGCCTTGCCGATTGCCAGGTGCAGCTTGGCGCGGGCTTGGTCGGGCATGTCTTCCTTGGCGGTTACCTGCTCGGTGTACAGCAGCACATCGATATTGAACGTGCCTCCGGCCTTTTGGGCCTTCAGCGCCGCTTCGGCGATCTCTTCAGCAATCAGGCAACCCGTGGTGCGTTCAAAGCGGTCAGGCATGAGCATTTTGTGCTGCAACACATAGGCCGCAATGTCCAGCGCCCCGGCAAAATCGCCGGCATCGATACGCCAAACCATGATGGTGGTCAGCACTTCATCCTGTGCGCCTTGGCCCGCTTGCAGCACGCCTTGGACATAGGGCAGGTAAGCCGGCAGCAACTGGGCTTTCAGTTCAGCCTTACCTTGCGTGGACTGCACCTGCTTGAGGCGCAGGCGGTCCTGCAGCAGTTGAGCGAGCTGAAGTTCGTATGCCGTTGCGCCTTGCATGCTGGTCAGCGGCGATGCAATCGCGGCTTGCTTGGCGGCGAGAGCGCGGCGTTGGTGACGTTGAGCGAGGGACAGGGCCATCAGCTTTTGGCCCCCGCCGAATCCACTGGCGCGCTTGGGTCCGCTTCTTCAATGTTCTCGATCAGCGCGCCGAGACCGTAGTCCTCGATGACGTAAGACTCATTGGACGACTGGAAGTCAGCAATGCGATCCCATTCTGGTTGGTCCTTGATGTGCCTGCGACGAGCACCGGTCTGCCAATAGATCGACAGGTTGCTCAGCGCGGTGATCATGATCCCGCGTTCGATGAAAAACGGCGCGTCAACGATGGGGCGCCCGCCGAGGGTGGCGTTGGCGATAATGCGTGCGGCCGCCAGTTCGTTTTCGTTGTCCGAAGCGCCTTCGATGTTTGCCAGGAACTTGGCGTGCAACAGGTCGCGGTCGACCAGCACCACCAAGTCAGGGCGTCGGCGGTGCCACGGATCGAGCAGTTGGATGGCGTCGTAGACCAGGCCGTCCAGCGTCTTGTAGTCACCCGTGGCACCGATGGTGATTTTGCCGGGTGCCGAACCGGACGACATCACGCGTTCCGGTGCATTCAAGCGGTACTTTTGCAGCCAGCCGATGTTGACGTCTTCCAGCAGAGGATTGGCGTCGCGATCCGTGTTGGCTGCCACGGAAGTACCGTTGAAGCCAATCATGATCCGGTCCAGTGCCTGAGCTTGGGTGATCGCGGCGGACAGCATCGCCTGGAATTCCGGGAACTTGGCCCAGGCATCAAGCAGCTTGTACGGGATCGCGGTGTCAAAGTCGGTCTTCTTGCAGCTGTAGCTGTCTTTGGTCAGGTTACTGACATCGCGCGGTGTACGTGGATTACTGGCGGTGTTGGTGCGACCCGCGATGGTACTGAGCACGCCCAAGCCGATGGCTTCGCCTTCCTGTTCATCAACCCCGATCACGTTGATGCGCTTTAGGAAGTCGCTCGACTCCTTGATTGCCGCTTCCAGTTTTTGCTGGATTGACGGTGTGACGTTAAATTTCTCGGTCGCGGCGGTAATGGTATTGAGCAGGGCGACCTGCTTGAGGTAAGCATTGAAGACAAGGCGGGTATCGTTACGCATGGAGTTCTCCGAAAGGGGGCGGTAATCAGTAGGTAGCCAGTACAGCGCCGTCGCCACCGGTGACGATCGGACGCGAAAGCTGGTTGTGGTCAGCGGTCTTGTCGAGACGGGCGACCAGGTCGGCAAAATCAGCGCTGAGCTTGTCGTGCTTTCCCTTTAACGCCGTGAACTCGGTCTGGCCGGTAGTGAGGGCTTTGGCCTGCTCGGCGGCATGGCTGGCCAGCGCTTCCACGACCTCACCCAACTCGGAAAACTGCGCGTCGTCCTTACTTGATTTGTCCTTGGTCTTGCCCAGCATCTCGGTGACGCGGTTGAGCAGAACTTTGACCTTGCTCTCGGTATCCGCGACTTCCTCGAATACCAGGGCTACTTCTTCAGCAGCCGTGAACAGGTTGTCGGCGTGGACTTTACGACTGGCGAGGGTGCCGTGCTGGGCGCTGAACGACAGCGCCTCCGTGCCCAGACTGGCCGGGGTGTCGGTGACCGCAAGACCCACCAGATAGGCTTTGCCGCTGTCGGCAAACAAGGGCTGAATCTCGGCCGAGGTGTAGATCTTCTGGCGTTTTTTGTTCAAGGCGAGCAGGGCTTCGTTGGGCTCCAGCTGGGCGAACAGGGCCAGTTTTTTCGCGCCGGCAATCTCGACTTCTTCAGCCTTGAGCGCGATCACGTCACCGTAGGCACCAAACTCGCCACCCGGCCAGTACCCTTTGATGTGCTCGCAATTGATTCGCGCGCCGTAGGTGTTGGGGCTGTATTGCGCCGCCATGTCCTCGATCCAGCTGCGTTCAATGTTACGGCCATCGGTGGTCGCGCCTTCGACGGCGATCCGGGTCCATTGGGAGCGAAATTTTTTTACGGTGGGGCTGGCCATTGGGTGTCCTCAGAGCTGTGACGGTGAACGTCGTTGCGATGGGGCCATGGTCGGGAGCTGGACGCGCGCGGGCAACGAGTCGCACTTGTAGAGCGGCGTTCTACAACGTGCACGGCGGGTTTATCGCGCGCGTGAAGGGCAGCATCTGCGCCATGAATGCCATCGTTGAACTTCCCATCCGTGATAACCGCCGCCAGGCCAAGTTTTTGTACTGGACGGGCTGGCGTGTCACCGAAATTGCCCAATACCTGAAGGAGCGGGAAAAGACCGTCCACAGCTGGAAGGCCCGCGACGAGTGGGACCGTGCGGACAACGTCGAGCGCATCGGCGGGGCGTTGGAAGCGCGGTTGGTGCAACTGATCCTCAAGGACAACAAGACCGGTGGCGACTTCAAGGAAATTGACCTGCTGCACCGCCAGTTGGAACGACAGGCGCGCATTGAGCGTTACAAAGACGGTGGCACCGACGCCGAACTCAACCCGAAACTGGGCGCACGCAACGCCGGCCCGAAAAAGAAAGCCAAGCGTAACGAGTTCAGCGAAGACCATATCGAGCTGCTGACCGAGGCCTTTGTCGACGGCTGTTTTGGGTATCAGTTGGACTGGTACCGGGCCGGCAATCAACGCACCCGCGCGATCCTGAAAAGTCGGCAGATCGGTGCCACCTTCTACTTTGCCCGCGAAGCGCTGATCGATGCGCTGACCACCGGGCGCAACCAGATTTTCCTGTCAGCTTCAAAGAATCAGGCGCACATCTTCAAAGCGTACATCCAGGCCTTTGCCCGGGAAGTGGTCGGCATTGAGGTTACAGGCGATCCGATCATTCTGGCCAACGGCGCCGAGCTGCATTTTCTGGGCACCAACGCGCGCACCGCGCAGGGCTACCACGGCAATTTTTACTTCGACGAATTCTTCTGGACCTTCAAGTTCAACGAGCTGAACAAAGTCGCCAGTGGCATGGCGATGCAGAAGCAATACCGGCGCACCTATTTCTCCACGCCGTCGAGCATGGCCCACGAGGCCTATACGTTCTGGACCGGTGAGCGTTTCAACAAGGGCAAACCGGCGGCCAATCGCATCAACCTGGACGTGTCCCACGGGGCGCTGCAGCAGGGCCGATTGTGTGAGGACCGACTGTGGCGACAGATCGTCACCATCCTCGATGCTGAGGAGCGCGGCTGCGACCTGTTCGACCTGGAAGAGCTGCGCCTGGAGTACGACGCGGCCGCGTTCCAAAACCTGCTGATGTGCCAGTTCGTCGATGACGGCGCGAGCATCTTTCCGCTGGCAGTGTTGCAGCCCTGCATGATCGATAGCTGGGTGGAGTGGGCCGAGGACTACAAGCCCTTCGCCGCGCGGCCGTTTGCAGACCGACAGGTGTGGGTGGGTTATGACCCCGCCGAAACCGGCGACAGCTCGGGGCTGGTGGTCGTGGCGCCGCCGCTGGTCCCGGGTGGCAAGTTCCGCGTGCTCGAGCGTCACCAGTTTCGCGGGATGGATTTTGCCGCACAGGCCGAGGCGATTCGCCAGATCACCCAGCGCTACTGGGTGACCTACATCGGCATCGATGTCACGGGCATGGGCTCTGGCGTGGCCCAGCTGGTGAAGCAGTTCTTCCCCAACATCACCACCTTCAGCTACTCGCCCGAAGTGAAAACTCGGCTGGTCCTGAAAGCGTACGACGTTATCCACAAGGGCCGTCTGGAGTTCGACGCCGGCTGGACCGACTTTGCCCAGGCACTGATGGCGATCCGCAAGACCATCACCGCCGGCGGTCGTCAGTTCACCTACACGGCCGGCCGCAATGATTCCACCGGTCACGCGGATCTGGCGTGGGCACTTTTTCATGCATTGCAAAACGAGCCGCTGGAAGGGCAGACCATTGCCAACACCGGTCGGATGGAGATTTTTTAGATGACCACAGAGCAAGAATTAACCGAAGCGACCGAAGTGCAGGAGACGGGCACGCAGAAGGGCGCGATGGCGTTTACTTTCGGCGCGCCCGAGTCGGTGCTGTCGGCCAACGAAATTTTTGATTACTTGGAGTGCTGGTACAACGGCCGCTGGTTCGAGCCACCGCTGTCGATTGACGGATTGGCCCGCTCGATCAAGGCCAGCGTACACCTGGACTCGGGCCTGCGCTTCAAGCGCAACCAGCTGAGCCGCACCTTCATTCCACACAAGCTTTTTTCTCGACAAGCTTTTGAGCAATACGCTCAGGACTACCTGTGCCTAGGCAATGGCTATGTGGAGAAACGCCGCTCGTTGTTCGGCTCGACTCTGGCCTTGAAGCCGACGTTGGCCAAGTACATGCGGGTGGGCAAAGATGACCGTTTTTTTCAGGTGCAAGGCTGGAAGCAGGAGCACGAGTTCGACGCTGGAAGCATTTTTCAGCTGCGTGAGCTGGATCTGCACCAGGAGATCTACGGCCTGCCCGAATGGATCTGCGCCTTGCAATCGGCGCTGCTGAATCAGTCCGCGACCTTGTTTCGGCGCAAGTACTACGAGAACGGCAGCCACGCTGGTTTCATTTTGTACATGACCGACGCGGCGCAGAACGAGGAGGACATCAACGATTTGCGCACGGCATTGAAGAATGCCAAGGGGCCGGGAAACTTTCGCAACCTGTTTGTGTACGCGCCCAATGGCAAGAAGGAGGGCATCCAGTTGATCCCGGTCAGCGAAGTCGCGGCCAAGGATGAATTCAACTCGATCAAGGACAAAACCCTTGAGGACGTATTGGCTGCGCTGCGGGTTTATCCACAGCTGATGGGCATCGTGCCGAAGAACGCAGGGGGCTTTGGTTCACCGCAGGAAGCGGCCAGTGTCTGGGCCACTCTGGAACTGGAACCGATTCAAACCCGCCTGGCTCTGTTGAACGACTGGGTCGGCGAGGAAGTTGTGCGCTTCAAGCCGTTTGAGCTTGGAGGAGGGGAGAAGTAGAACCCCCGCGCAGTAAACGAGGCGACGAGCCGGTGCGTCAACACCGACCCGACGCTGAAACACTCGAATTACCCGAGTGCTCCAACCAAGGCCTCGCCCCACTGCGCAGGGGGTGCGAAGCCTAAGCGAATCCACTTAATGAAACAAGGATCACTTATGAGCACACCGATCATTCCATGGATGGGCGGCAAGCGCCGCCTTGCCAAACACATTCTTCCAGAGTTCCCGGAACACGAGTGCTACGTCGAGCCGTTCTGCGGCGGCGCGGCGTTGTTTTTCATGAAGGAGCCTAGCAAGGTCGAGGTGATCAATGACTTCGACGGAGAGGTGGTGAATCTGTACCGGGTGGTGGCCCATCACCTGGAGGAACTGATCCGGCACTTTCGCTGGTCATTGGTCAGCCGCAAGATGTTCGAATGGACCAAGCAGCAGATCCCGCAGACGCTGACCGACATTCAACGCGCGGCACGGTTTTTCTACCTGCAGCAGCAGTGCTTCGGCGGCAAACCCACGGGACGGACCTTCGGCACCGCGACCACCTCGCCACCGAAACTGAATCTGTTGCGCATTGAGGAGAAACTGAGCGAGGCGCACCTGCGGTTGGCGCGCACTACCATCGAGCACCTGGACTGGAAGGCGTGCATCCAGCGTTATGACCGCGAGCACACCTTGTTCTATCTCGATCCCCCGTATTGGCAGACCGCCGGGTATGAGGTGGGCGATTTCGCTTTTTCCGAATACGAAGCGATGGCAGCACTGGCCCGCTCGATCAAGGGGCGGATGGTGATTTCCATTGGGGATCACCCGCAGATCCGCGAAGTGTTTGCCAGTTTGCGTTTGAAGGAGGTGCCACTGAACCACACCGTCGGCGGTCGAGGCGGTAAGCAGGTCAACGAGTTGATCTATTTCAACTGGTGACCTTAAGTAAGCCAAAAAGCCAGGCATGAGTCTGGCTTTTTTGTGGGCGCGATGAACTCCGGGAAATTACTTCACGCTTTACGTTGAGTCCGGCGTGTCTTTCCACCCAAGCCGGCAGTGTCATCGTAAAACTGGACGAACATCTGGGCTCCTCAGAGATCGCCACCAGTTGTAACTCTAATCAAGCCGCGACCAAGCGATCTACCTGTGGTTGTTCGCGATGCTCTGCTTGCCAAAGGTCATAGTTCATTTGCAACGCTAGCCAAAAGCGGGCAGTGCTTAGTCCGGACCGTTCCAGACGCACAGCGAGGTCGGGGCTGATCGAGGCGTGTCCGTGAATCACGCGCGAAAGCATTTCACGGGAAAAGTGCAAGCGTCGAGCCATCTCGGCGATTTTTACATTCAGCTCCGGCAGCATGTCGTAAATCATCTCGCCTGGATGAGGTGGGTTATGCATAGCCATGTGGGCTCCTCCTTTCAGTGATAGTCGAGGTAATCAACCAGTTCGACGTCAGCACCGACAAACCGGAAAATTACGCGCCAGTTACCGCTTACGGTCATTGACCAGTAGCTGGCCAACTGACCTTTGAGTGGGTGCAAACGATATCCCGGCAGGTTCAGTTCGCTCGGTACGCTTGCAATATCAAGCGCTGCCAGAATGAAACTGAGGCGTTTTGTATGATCGGCCTGGATGCCTTTGGTGGTCCCGGTTTCAAAGTAGGCCTTAAGGCCTTTGTGCTGGAATGTCTTGATCATGGGATTAGTGTGATGCATTTGTTCACGTTTTGCAACGTCTACGCAAGCCGTGGCCCATCGTGCTCCCTGAAGCCGCCCCCGGAGTCACGGTTCCCGCAAGGAGCTTTCAACCCCCTTGGTCGAGCATTTGAGTGTGTTGCCTAGGAGTCGCTTGCCGCGAGCATATTTCTGCCTGCCGCGTCGGGTCATCATCCATTAAAGATGCTGGGGAGTGCTTCAAATACCCAGCACCTCATGGTGGTGCGTTCAATGCCACTGTAGAGCGAAGAGTTATGGTTGATGTATCGCGGAGCTGTGGATGACTTCAGTGCTCTAATCAATACGTCATCTAACTTGATGTTAATGCCGTGTTTTTTAAACAGATTGGCCAGATCTTCAAAGCGAAACGCCAGTAAGGTCGACTTAATCGCATGGTTGTACTTGATTCCCTTCTCGTCTAGGTGCCGCAACGCGGCCCAGAAATCGGCCAGGATCTCCGGCTGTGGAGGTTCAGCTACGCCGATATCGTCCATGTTGGGAGCGCTGAGGCTCAGTTGCACTGAAAGCTGAATGACCTCTTCCTGAATGGTGGCGCGTATAGCGTGGTTGCGGGTGCGCTGCAATTCTTTAAGAAGAGCAATGCGATGGCGGGAAAGGGCGATCTGTTGAGTGACGTTCGGTACGCCACTTCGAGTGACGCTTTTTTTAGTCCAGTAATCCCAAAGTGCATCGTCGCACTCTTCCTGATACCGGACGATCTTGTCGTGCAACTCGGGCTTCACTTTGTTCGGGCTTATTGAGTAAAGCCATGCTGGTAGCTTCCGAAGGGGCAGGCACACCATTCCTCTCGTTTTACCGTCTTCGGCAACCGTCACGATTTCCGTGATATTTGTACCAAACTTTTCCGTCAGCTTGACGTGTTGTGACTGCCAAGCCAGCCCGAGGTTCTCCACTACGGGTTTCATTGCTACAAACGGGTCATTGTTTTTGCCGATAAGGACCACGGTGTCCTCATAAAACGGGACGGGCATCAGTTGATGCTTCATGTCTTCTTCCTTATTGATCGTCGGTCCATTGCAACACGCCGATTGTTTCGATCCCCGAAACAGCCGCGCAAAGTAGTTCCGTGATTTTGACCAACTGGGAAGCTCAAACCAACCCTGTGATTGTGACCAATGGCTTCATGGTCACAACTGCCACGCTCCGAACGCTGCATGGCGGTCGGCGGCGGGTCTGCACCTGGCGCGCGCAGTCGTCCCCCCGCCACGCCTGCGGGCTAAATGGGTCGTTTTTTCTGCACTTCTGCACCCTGCTGGACGCACGGCGGGCTGTGGGCTGCGTAGGAGATTGTGGTGCGGAAAAAGCCTGCGGATCCCTGCGAGGGTAGGCAAATTTGAAAGGTCGTGGCGCAGGCTGTGTACTGGGTTCCGAATTCCGAAAGCTGCGGAGTTCTGAGGGGCGGTATTTCTGCGAATGAGGTAAGCGGGCACTCAACCAGCGAATCTGGGAGGTGGCTCGGGAAAAGGGTTAGTTTTTGAAAAGGCGCGGCTGGGGGCGCTGGAGGGCCCGAATTTACTGGGCTTGAGGGCTAACTTTAGAGGGTTAGTTATGGTTAGGTCGGAGGTTAGTAAATTTTAAGATACTGATTTATAAGGAATTTATTTATTGGTTTTTTAACATCTATAAAGGTTAGGAAATAACCTTATGTTAACCAAAACCTAACCTTACGGGGTCGTCGCAAACCCACGCCAATCAAGGCATTCAGGGCGGAAGGCAAAAAACTAACCTTCCTAACCTCTTTCCCGTGGGTCAACATGAAAACACTGAATATGCCTAGGGCGGGGCATTTTAGAAGCTGTGTGCTGGATCGCGCAGTACTCAAGTCCTTTACCTTCACGCGCCCGCAACCTCAACCGCACAGCTTCAGATGTTGGCGTTTGCAGGGGAGGGCGGGATTGGAGCGACAGGCACTGGCAACAAGCACCATAGATCAACCATGCGGATAGGGTTCTGTTGGTCAGACGAAGGCTGTTTCAGGCGGTGAGTGGTACGAAAGTGGTACGTGGTTTTCTGTAGCGTGCTGCAAGGCGTGTATTACAAGGCCTGTAGAATTAGCGGTTCCAATCCATCATTGGGGCGACGGAGAAGCGGCGGGAGAGTGGGGCGGGTTGTAGAGTCATTGGGAATCTGGATCAGAGAGACGAAGTGGCGGAAGTTTATCAGGATTGGGAGAAGCCTTACCCTCTGTGATTCATTTGGCCCCGTGCGCCGACACCAGTGGGCTGATTATCGCGGTCGGTCACCGATTTATACTGCCGACTTCTACTCAAAGTGCACACTACGAACCCTGCCTGAATGAGGGTCGAATTAACGGGTGCCGGCTGTGTGAACCTTGCTTTGGTCGGTGCCTGATGGCGAGGAACTCGGAATTTTCGTGAATTTAAACAGCAAAGGCTGAGCTTGTTTAGATGAGTCGAGATGGTGCAGTCCAATGCCTACAACTCCTTGCGCCACCCCCTACACGTAAGACAGAATCCGCCGGCTTGTACGTCTAGACCGCAGGTTCTATCGTTCCTGAGTCACTGAAACCAGTGATCGGGTTTGGTAGCCCGCTTCGTGTCTAGATGCATGCGTCACCTTGTTCAGTCGCTTTCCCAGGGCTTGGATTTCATGGTGGTCATGCGTGGGGCCCATTCGTGGGCGCCGGGTTCTAGTGCGACCGGTCTACCAACCCGCGTATGGCCGCCACCCTTCGTTTGGTAGCGAGGGTGATGGCTTCATTTAGTAATCGCGCTAGAGGCTCCATCTATGTTCAAGGTAACGCCCAATCCGCCAGAAACCGATCCGGCTTCCCCGTACGAATCTCCCAATTCCAAAAAACTCCACGAAGCCGCCGAGCGTGCGCTCGACCACTATCTGCATCCCGCCGACCAGACCATGACCAGCGCCGACGAGCGCGAACGCATGTACCACGCGAATCCGAAATACGACTCGGAATCTCTGCTGGCCAATGCCAGTGAAACCCTGGGCTCTGCATCCGAGATGCTCAACAATTTTGCCGCGACGCTTGATAACCCGCGCCGCAAAACTGCGCTAGGTATTGCACAGGTGGTGATGCTGGCTGAGTTGGCGGTGAATCAGGCGTTGGATAACGTTGAGGTGAAGGCGTAAATCCTGTCCCACTGTGGCGAGCGGTTCGACCGCCGCCTCGGTGGGGCTGGTCATTTTGTGTAGTGCCTGGAGATTTCTTGCCATATGTATTTGTATCGAAATTCAAGCCAGCGAATCAGCAGTTTGTCTAGCTGACGTCTGAAGCGGCTACTTTCTCGGACTTTCAATGTTTCTGCTATATCAGCCTGTAATTGCTCCAGATTGAACGCGGACCAGATTATCGGAATGACGGTTTCAAGATTGGTATGACACACCGGTGCGACTTCTTCGTAGAGGATTCGCCTGATCTCTTGCGGATCGTAATCCTGGGTTTGGCGTGCGATGAATGCGTAGTTGACCTCATTGTCGACAAACGCGTCAGACAGCGACCAGTGGACATCGGCGCGCTCTTTGTCTGTTGCTGAAGCCCAGTCGCGCTTGGCGCGGGTGGTGGTCGTGCGGGCTGGATTTTCCATGTTTGACTCCCTGTCCACATTCAAGTGACGGCCTTCGCTGGCCCATGTAGCGTCGACTCAACGCCAGCCTTCGCAGTGAGCGGTGATGCCTACCCAGACTTCCCGATAGCTATACCGCAGCCAGGCAGTGTGCATCTTGTGAAGTTGCCGCCGAATCCAGCTGTTCTTGCTTGCAAGCAGCATCTGCTCGATATCCCGGTTCAACGCGTCAGGGTCGAAACCTGTCCAGTTTGGCGGCAGTACGCATTCCAGATTCCCTGCGCAGATGACGGCGACTTCCGCGTACAAAATGTCTTTGATCTGTTCCGGGTCGTAGCCCTCGACTTTGCTGGCGATGTAGGGGAAGTCCACGCCGGTGTGGACAAAGATCCAGGACAAGGTTGCTCTGATTTCGTAAAGCTCGGCAGGACTCAGTTCACGTTTCAAACTCGGCTCCAGGCGCTATACGGTATTAAGACGTTCGATTACAGGCGCCAGGGCAGGGCGCTTGTTCTGCCATTCTGCTTTAGTGATGCCCAACAAAACCACATCAACCCGCACCCCATCCTTAACCACGTTCTGCCGCCGAACACCTTCAACCTCAAATCCAAACTTCTGATGCATTTTCACCACCGCCGCATTCATCGCTAGCACTTCGCAATTCAGCTTCTCCAACCCCGCCACATCAAACGCGTAATCGAGCATCCAGAACTCGACCAAGCTGCCCAACCCCTTGCCCTGCAACCCGACGTCCAGATAAAACGCCCAATCAGCGGTCTTGTGTAAAACGTTGATCACATTCAACGAAACAACCCCAACCGCCTGCTCATCCTTAATCACCACGAACACTTGCTGCCGTGGGTTCCCCTGCAACGAGGCCAGCCAGTTCGCGTGTTCCTGTTCGGTGATTTCATGTGAGGTGTACATGAATTTGCGCACGTCTTGCTGGTTGCGCAGGGTGCGGACGTGGGCCTGGATGGCGGGGCTGGCGTCGGTGAGGGGGAGGAATTGCATGGGATGTCCTTGTCTGGCGGTGAGGCGATTCTGAACCGGCGCTGTCGATCAGGAAAGTTTCATGTTGCGGTGTTCGGCGCGCGCCTAGGATGTTGGCACAAGATCGTCGCTTTTTATCCCTAGGGGAATCGTGCCATGAGCCTGAGTGTCGTCAAAGTGCTGTTGATTGCCGCTGCGGTGTCGGTGTTGAGTGCTTGTTCGGGGGCGGGTGGGTTGACCACGACTAGTTGCTTTTCCTCAGACTGCCAGTCGCCAGAGGGGCGCAGTAATGCGACTACTTTGAAGTTTGGCGGGAGTAGTGTTGGCAGTAGTTTGAATCACTACAGTTCAGGGATGTTGCATGAGGATTGAAAGCGGGCCCTGTGGCGAGGGGATTTATCCCCGTTGGGGCGCGAAGCGGCCCCGTTTTCAGTGAAGAACTGGGACTGCTGCGCAGTCCAACGGGGATAAATCCCCTCGCCACAGGGAAGTCGTTTGTAGTGAGTTTTGTGGATTGAGCACGTTGCTTTATTTGGTTGGAAGGAGGGGCCGCTACGCGACCCATCGGGGATAAATCCCCTCGCTACAGAATGCTCATGCTGCAAGCTTGATGTGGGCTTTGGGGATTTAGTTTCAGGCCTGAATGCTTATTGCGGCACGGCGATCCATTCGCTCAGTACTTTCTGATATTTGCCGGTCACTTTGCTCAAGTGCAGCCACTGATCAACATACAGCTTCCAGCTAATGTCATCGCGCGGCAGCATATAAGCCTTTTCCCCGTACTGCATGAACTGCTGCGGGTTGACCGCGCACAACCCTGGTTTGAGTTTCTGCTGGTACAGCGCTTCCGAGGCGTCGGTGATCATCACGTCGGCCTTGTTGTCGAGCAGTTGCTGGAAGATCGTCACGTTATCGTGCAGGGCCAGTTGCGCTTTGGGCAGGAAGGCGTGGACGAAGGCTTCGTTGGTGCCGCCGGCCGGTTCGACCAGGCGCACGTTGGGCTGGTTGATCTGCTCGACCGTCTGATACTTGGATTGATCGGCGCAGCGCACCAGCGGGATCTTGCCGTCGACGTCGAGGGTATTGCTGAAGAAGGCTTTTTTCTGCCGCTCCAGCGTCACCGAAATTCCGCCCATGCCGATGTCGCATTTGCCGGCCTGCATGTCTGGCATCAGGGTTTTCCAAGTGGTCTGCACCCATTCAACCTTGACCCCGAGGCTGTCGGCCAGCGAGCGCGCCATGGTGATGTCGATGCCTTCGAAATCGCCGTCGGTGCGTTTGAAGGTGTAGGGCTTGTAGTCGCCGGTGGTGCAGACGCGCAGTTGGCCTTGTTGCTGGATGGTGTCGAGGTGTGACGGTTGTTCCGCTGCCTGAGCGCTGAAGGTCAGCGGCAGGGCCAGCAAGGTACCGAGCAAGATTTTGGTTTTTATCATGTCTGTCGGGCTCCAAAGGGATCGGAGCCAGAAGTTAACCACGTTCTGGGCGCTGATCCCTATCGGCAGAGTGCGCTTACAGCCCCAATCCCTCCTGTACCACCGACAACAGGTTATTTTCAGTCAGCGCGATGGCATCCAGTTGTTGCCCGGTTTCAACGGTCTGCATCCACCAGTGGCTTTCGTGATGTTCATCGACGGTGCGCAGCAGATAGGTGTTTCTGTCCGGCAGGGTGATTTGCACGCGCCCCGCGCCGTCTTCGGTAAATCGTGCGATGGGATCAAAAGTCAGGCTTTGGTTATTTGCTTCGATCACCAACTGATCGATAGCGTAATCGTGGGATTCGCCATCCGGAGAGGTTTCGCAGATGTGCGTAGGATTGCGCCGAATTTTCAGTCCGACTTCGGTCACCGGTTGCAGCCAGGTTTCGATGCGGTGGTACAGGTCGTACACCTGAGCGGGCCAGCAATCGATCTCCAGTTCGGCGCAGGTGATGTCGTCCGCGTGGCTGTGCCGGGTTTGCTTGAGCTTCGCGGCGAGTTCGTCTGCTTTACTCATTTCGGTTCCCTGTTTGTGGTGTCTGCTTATTAATCGTAGACCTTTCAACGGGGTACAACGTTGCCGTGCGTCATGCGCTTGCAACACAAGCGTGTCCAAATCAGCGCTGACCAGTCTGGTCAGGATCGAAAACCACGGACGCAGGCGTCCCAAGGAGCGGGTACATGAAAAAGCTGTTTACAATTTTGGCAGTGATTGCGCTGACGGCCGGTAGCATCGGCCTGAGTTCGGCGCGTCAATCGCAATCGAGCAAGGCGCAAGTGGAGTCGGTAGCAGGGGTGTTCGATTATTACCTGCTGGCGTTGTCCTGGTCGCCGACCTTCTGTTTGACGCACAAGGACGACGTGCAGTGTTCCGGCAAAGGTTATGGCTTTGTCCTACACGGCTTGTGGCCGCAATACGCCAAGGGCGGCTGGCCGCAATCCTGCCCGCCGCTGACCATGCTGTCGGCCGCGGAAAGCAACAAAGGCATGACGCTGTTCCCGACCAAAAAATTGCTCGACCACGAATGGTCCAAACACGGCACTTGCAGCGGCCTCGGTGCGATGGGCTATCTGGATATTTCGGATAAAGCGGTTGGTGCGGTGAAAATTCCGCAAGAGCTGCAACCGTTCAGTACGTCTTATTACTTCGAGGCGCAGGAAATTTCCGATTTGTTCCGTAAGGCCAATCCGGGGATTCCAGCTGATGGCATCGCAGTAATTTGCAGCGGCCCGGAGCTGTCGGAAGTGCGTGTATGCATGGGCAAGGATCTGCAGTTTGGCGCGTGCGGCAAGGGTGTGAAAACCCAGTGCCGGGCGGGGGATATTCGGGTGCCTCCGGCGCGGTGATGTGATCGCCATTTGCTCATGAAATGCAGGCGCCAGAATGGGCGCCTGTTTTTTGGCCTGAAGGTTTGAAGCGTCTGGCAATTTCACGCATGCTTGCCACCCAAAAGGATCATCACGTAACACTGCAAGGAGCTGCTCATGAGCGGAAAACCCGCCGCCCGCGTCACCGATCCCACCGACTGCCCACTCCCGGGGCACGGTACCAACCCGATAGCCAGCGGCTCGCCGAATGTGAATTTCGACGGTCTGGCGGCTGCGCGGATGACTGATAAATCGGCGTGTGGCAGCCCGATTACCGGCGGCGTTTCTTCGACGGTTTTCATCAACGGTTTGAATGCCGCGACCTTGGACAGCACCGGTGGTCATGGCAACGTGGTCATCGGTGGTTCCGGCACCGTCATCATTGGCGACACGGTGTCCGCAGCTCCTTTTAGTGGGTTGCTGCCGATGCCAGTGCATTTCACTGACAAGTTGCAACTGGTCAATGACGTGACCGGTGAGCCCATGCCGAATCATCCCTACGCAATTCAGCGTGCGGACGGGCGTATGGAACATGGCGTGTCTGACGCTAGCGGTTTCACTCACACAGTCAGTTCTCACTTGCCTGAAACCATCAAGCTGTTTCTGGAGGAGTAAGGCATGGCTGGAGAAACAGTTACGTGTGCGAAGGGTAATAATTACAAGCTGCACAAGGAGCATGCACTGACAGATAAGAAGGATGTCAGTGTGAAAGCTGTGCCAGTGGAGAGTACGAAGGCGGTTGTTGTTTTCATTGGTGGCGCAGGAGATAAGGAACGGTATTACTTTTCTGGTCCGTATAGAAATATACAATTAGCGCGGTTGGGTTTTGATAAACGCACCGAAGCATTAAGAGACGAAGGTAAATATAAATCGGAATGGTTGGGCTACAACGAAGTCAGAGGGAAGCAGGATATCCAACGACATGTTCTGAGTCTTATTCCGTACAAGAGCTGTCCGATCTATATCGTTGGCCATAGCCTAGGTGCGTGGAATGGCGCACACCTGTCAAAACAGATGTCGGAATGGGGTTACAGGATTCAAATGCTGATTACTCTTGACCCTGTGGGTGAGGGGGCTTTGGTCTGGGTGGGTTCGGATATTTATCGTAAGCGCCCCGAGCCCGCTGCGGCTGAATGGATCAACATCAAAGCGATGCCGATCCAGAGAGACTCATCAGATGGAGTTGCTGATTTTGGGGAAAAGTGGCTTATCTCTTGCGGGCCGTCGATCAACGTTGATGTGAACACTAGTCATGCAGACGCATTGGGGTTATTTACTACCCCAATAGCCGGCAGCAAGTCGGCAAGTGACCTGTTGCTTGAATCGATCATGAAGGATTTTCCGTAATGTATAAGTGGCTTCTCTGTGCATTTTTTGCTGTATGTGCTGGCTGTGCAAAAGACCATACATTACCGCCTGCAAACTTGTTTTTTGTTTCCGTTGAAAGAGAGAGAAACCTCTTGTACGACATCAGGTACCAAGCAGATGTTGATGTTCTGGATCTTTTTGCCAGAGGAGAAAGAAACGGGATGGTCTCAGGTACGCTGCAGTGTGCCTTAGCTAATGATCAGGATTTTTCGGTTGGCAAATCAATGCAGTTTTCTGCAGTTGGGTTGATTGAGTCTGAAAAAAACAAGAAAGTCAATACGACGTTTTCTTATGTTACCAGTGCATTTCTGGTTGAAACGTCAAGCAATCAAAGTTCGCAACGAGACTTGTCAGCGGCAGAACTTAACCAACTTCTCCTCAACAAACAAAAAATCCCCTGCAAAGTCGTCGTCACCGCCTACGGCTATAAACCCTATTATTCAAACACCATGCACATTCCCGTCGCGGACTTGCTTCGGGAAATCAACAAACCTCGTTCATAAAACCGGGGGGCTGGCAAATCCCCCTGCACCCCTCGGCTCATTCGCCTGAGCAAAAATAATTCGACCCACGGCAGTCATCCAATCGCGCATTACGCCGATACAACTGGGCGAGAGCGGGGCGTTTGCCCACTGCATCCCGGTGGGCTACGCTCACAAACACAAGGGTTTCGGGCTAGCGCCCCTGTCGTACCTGTCCAGGACATGCTTTTGCCAATCCCCACTCACGATCCGCATCAAGCTCCCGGCACGCTAAAGCGTCTGCCGCTACGCAAAGCGGCGGTGCTGTTTATCGTTGCGGTGAGCCTGTGCCTGTTTGGTTTGCTGTACCTGCAACTGGAGCAGTCGCGGCGTCAGGATCTGACGGTGGCGCAAATGGCCTCGAGCAACCTGACCCGGGCGATGGCGCAGCAGGCGGAGGACACGTTCCTCGCGGCGGATCTGGTGATGAGCAGCCTGGTCGACTGGATTCAGGACGACGGTTACGGTGCGGCGCAAAGGCCCCGGTTGCAAAAAACCTTCTCCCGCCGGGTGCAGCAGCTGGAGCAGTTGCACGGCATGTTTCTGTTCGACGATCAGGGTCAGTGGGTGATTACTTCATTCCCCGATTTGCCCCGTGGCAACGGCGTGGCTGACCGCGAATATTTCAAGTTCCATCAGCAGAACGTCTCGTCGGTAGCGCACATCGGCCCGGCGATTCGCAGCCGTGAGAACGGCGAATGGATCATCCCGATCTCCAAACGCATCAATGACCGTGCCGGCAACTTCCAGGGAGTGTTGCTGGCCGGGATCAAGATGTCGTACTTCGAGCAGTTCTTCAAAAGCTTCAGCCTCGACGACAACGGCATCATGTTTATCGGCCTGACTGACGGCACCTTGCTCGCTCGCCGGCCGTTCGATGAATCACTGATTGGCACGTCACTGGCCAAGGGCGAGATCTATCAAACGCTGTTGCCCAACGCCACTGCCGGCACGGCAATGATCAGTTCGGTGGTCGATGGCGTCACTCGTTTGTACGGCTATCGGCAACTGGCGGCTTATCCGCTGGTGGTGGCGGCGGCGACCTCGCGGGACACGATTCTCAGGGGATGGTACGACCGCGCGTTCCAGTCAAGCGTGATTGTGGCGTTGGTGATCCTCGGTGTCGGTTTGTTCGGCTGGGTGTTTATCCATCAAGTGCGCAATGGCGAGCGGATAGAGAAAAACCTGCGCAAGGCGCAACAGGCGTTGGAGCAGATCGCTACTCACGACAGCCTCACTGGCCTGGCTAATCGGCGCTTGTTCGAACGGTCGCTGGAGATTGAATTCGCCCGTGGCGCGCGGCAGGTCAGTCCGGTCGGACTGATCATGCTCGATATCGATTTCTTCAAACGTTACAACGACGCTTACGGGCATGTGGCCGGTGATCATTGCCTGATACAGGTGGCCCAGGTCGTGAAAAGCTGCTGCCAGCGCAAGTCCGATCTGGTCGTGCGTTACGGCGGCGAGGAGTTCGCGGTTTTATTGCCCGACACTGATATCAACGGCGTATTGGCGATTGCCGGGCAGATTCGCCGCAGCGTGATCGACAAGCGCATCACCCATAGCGGTTCGCCCACTGGTTATCTTACGGTCAGTCTGGGCTGCTATTCATTTATTCCCAGTGGCAATGACAGCCTTGAAGTGTTTATCCAGCGTGCGGATGCGGCGTTGTATCAAGCCAAAAATGCCGGGCGTAATCGGGCGGCGGTAATGTCGCTGGATGGTGGGATTGCAGATCTGATGCGCTCTGATCGCTGAACCAACGACAGGCACAAAAAACTGTGGGAGCTGGCTTGCCAGCGATAGCGGCCGTTCAGCATAAGAAGATGCTGACTGTAGTGGCGCCATCGCTGGCAAGCCCACATGGATTTTCACTGATCACAAATTGTGTGAATGCTTAGAAAAGCTGTGGGAGATTTTCACCACGGATGGCTCTTGTTCGTTCAGCCACCCGTGCCACCGCCCGCACCGCCAGTACCGCCCCCCGCCGAACCTGTGCCACCACCGGCCCCTGAACCAGAGCCGCTGGCGCCGCCATTGGTGCCAGTGCCGGAACCGCCGCCGGAGCTGTTACCGCCAGACGGCGCGCCCGGCGTGTTGTCCGGTGGCATGGTCGAACCACCGGTGGAGCCCGATTTGGTGCCTGTTGCATCGGCGCCGTCGTTGGCCGCGAAGCTGGCGGCGGAGGCCGTGGCTAGCAGGCCGGCGAGCAATAACGAGGTGAGCTTGCGCGTCATCATGGTACGTCTCCAAAAAGAGGATTTACCTGATGTTGGTGTTATGCGCCCAACGCTTGGTGCCGCCCGAGTGACGAGCGGTCAACTGAGGGACCTCCTGATTTTCAGTCATGTCACCCGGCACGTCCTGAGCATCAATGGGGCGCGGACCTGGGTTTGAGCGTCGCCGGTCGTCCGATGTTTATTTGAGCCACTGTCCGGGCGTGCATCCGGTCATGGCTTTGAAGAACGCAATGAACGCGCTGTCGCTGGCGAAGCCCAGTTCGAAGCTGCAATAACCGAGGCTGCGCCCGGTGGCGAGCAATTCCATGGCGCGCATCAACCGCCATTGCTGTCGCCACTGCTGATAACTCATGCCGGTTTCACGCTGGAAGATCCGGCCGATGGTGCGGCTGCTGGCACCGATCTGGCGTTCCAGCACTTGCAGTTCCGGCGGCAGCCGTTCCGGGGTTGCGAGCAGTGGCAGCAATCGCTTGTCCTGTGGCAACGGCAGCAACATCGGTTGTTGTGCCGCTTCAACAATCTCGCTCAGGCACAGGCCAAGTAGATGGGCGAATTTACCCTGTTGCCAATCAGTGTCGAAATCCGCCGTGGCCATCGGTTCCAGCACGGCGCGCAGCAGCGGGCTCACTTCGATGACACAGACTTGTTGCGGCAGTTCTCGGCACAGTTTGGGGATGAGGTAAATGGAGCGGTAATCGACGCTTTGCTGCATCACCGCCCGATGGCTCACACCCGCCGGAATCCACGCCGCCCGCGACGGTGGCAGCAGACACAATTGCTGCGCCAGGGTGATGCGCGTGCAGCCCTGCCGGGTGTACAGCAGTTGCCCGCGCTGGTGTTGATGCTGGCCGGAGTCGTGATCACCCAGCGTCGCTGCGATGCCAATCACCGGCGCCGAGTATTGGTCGGCGTCAAAAAGTGTGTGGGCGTTGATCCAGGCCATGGGTTGTCCGATTTCAGCGATAAATTGGCAGGGTTCGGATAATACGCCAGTCAGCAGTTCTTAAACTTCTCGGCGGTTTTATTCGAGGAGTCATAAACAATGAACAACAGAAATCTGTTGCCGCTGGCGATTGCGTTGCTGATGTTTCCGCAAATCGCCCAGACCCTTTACAGCCCGGCGCTGGGGGATATCGCCCAGGTGTTTAAAGTCAGTCCCGAGGCGGCGGCGCAGACCTTGTCGGTTTACTTTTTCGCCTTTGCTGTGGGCGTGGTGGTGTGGGGGCGATTGTGTGATCGCATCGGCCGGCGCCCGGTCATGCTCGCGGGCCTGGCGATCTACGCGGTTGCCACGGTTATGGCCCTGTGGGTCAGCAGTTTCAACGGTCTGTTGCTGGCGCAGGGGTTGGCGGCATTTGGCGCGGCGGTGGGCTCGGTGGTCACGCAAACCTTGCTACGCGACCGCTTCAAAGGGGCAGAACTGGCGCAGGTATTTTCCTTGGTGGGCATCGCGCTGGCGGCAAGTCCCGCGATTGGTTTGTTCAGCGGCGCCAGTCTGGTCGAGGCCTTCGGTTATCGCGGCGTGTTGGTTGCGCTGGTTTTATTCGCCGTGACGCTGTGGCTCTGGAGTTGCTATGCCTTGCCGGAAACCCGTCCGCAGCAAACGCCCCAAGTTTGTCTGTGGGAAACCCTCGCACGCATGCTGCGCGACTTGAGCATCTGGCGTTCGGCACTGTGGATTGCCTCGTTCAATGTGGCGCTGTTCAGTTATTACAGCCTTGGGCCGTTCATTTTTCAGCGTCTGGGCCTGAGCGCAACGTGGTTCGGCTACAGCGGTGTGATCCTCGCGCTGGGCTCAGGTTTTGGCGCATGGTCCAACAAGCGTTTATTGCAGGCAGGGTTCGCTGCGATGCAGTTGATCCGGCTCGCCGCCATCACCGGTTTGCTCGGTGGCATCGGCGTCTGGTGGCTGCAGGACAGTGCTGCGTTTGTGCTGCCGATGGTGCTGATTGTGCTGGCGTTCGGCATGGCGATCCCCAATATTCTCGGCATGGCGCTGGTCGATTATGCGGATCGACTGGGCACTGCCGGGGCGTTGTTGGGGCTGATTTATTACCTGCTGATCGGCGTGGGCATGATGCTCGCCGGGTGGTCTCAGGCACTCGGGGAAACCCTGATAGCGTGCAGTGCCGTGGCGTTGCTGCTGACAATAAGAGCAACAAAAGCAATTGTTTAAGAAATGTAAGCGCTGTAGGAAGCGTCTTGCATTTGTGTAGGAGGGCTCCGACTATCACGATTATTGATGATGTGGCATTACGCCATTCAATGATCGCAAGGATGTTGCGTGCCGTATTTGCTTCGCGCTGTTTTTCCTCGTCATGCCACGCGTTGCCCGCTGTTGTCGGTCGTTGTGTTGAGCGTGTGTGCCTCCTCGCTTGAAGCGGCTGAACCTGTCGCGCCGGGCCAGGAAGTGCTGCGCCAGCAACAACAGCAACAGCGCGACCTGCAACAGCTGCAACTTGAGCAAAGAAAACGCCAGCTGGAGCGCGGCGCGTTCGGCCCGGCGCCAGCCACTCCGGCAATTCCCCAAGCCGTTACCCCTGATGAGCGCTGCTGGCCGTTGAGCGGCACGCGCATCGGCGGCGTGATGTTGATCGACAGCGACAAACTCAACGCGCGGATCAAGCCCTTATTGGCGCCATGCATGGGTGTCGGCCAGATCAATCATCTGCTGGCGACCATCACCGCGATTTATGTCGAGAAGGGCTACATCGCCAGTCGCCCCTATCTGGTGAGTGCTCCGGCGGCGGGGCAGTCGCTGGATATCCGGGTCGACGAAGGCTACATCGAGTCCATCGAACTGGCTGATCAAAGCCTGCTGATCTCGCTGGGCGGTGCTTTTCCGGGCATGCTCGGAGAGCCGTTGAACCTGCGCGATCTGGAGCAGGGGCTGGATCAACTGAACCGCTTGCGTTCGGTTGACCTGACCGCTGACATCGCCCCCGGCAGCCAGCCTGGCGCCTCGCGGATCATCCTGCGTTCGCGCACCTCCGGGCACTCGCGCTGGGCCTTGAACGCGGGGATCGACAACCTCGGCAGCGCCAGCACCGGACGCGACCGCAATACGCTCAGCCTGAGCCTCGACAGCCCGCTGCAACTCAACGATCTGCTGAGCCTCAGCGCCAGTGACACGTTGAATCAGGGCGACCGCTACAGTCGCAACGCCAGCCTTTATTACGCAATCCCCTATGGCTACTGGACTTACAGCGTATTCGCCAGCCACGCCGAATACCGTGCGCCGTTCAAATTGCCGAGCACGACTTTTCACAGCACCGGCATCACCGAGCAGGTCAGCCTGCGCGCCGACCGCGTGTTGTGGCGCGACCAGAGCCGCCAGCTCAGTGCCAACCTGCAACTGGCGCACAAGGACGTCGACAGCTATCTGGAACACGTCCGCCTGGGCATTCAGAGCCCGACCCTGACCGTGGCCGAAGCCGGGCTCAATCTGTTCTGGCTCGACCGCGCAGTGTGGAACCTCGACGTCAACTACGCGCAAGGCCTGCGCTGGATCGGCGCCGATGACGATTCCCGACAGTCGATCAACAACCTGCCGAAAGCGCAGTTTCGCAAGTACCGCGCCGGCCTCAGTCAATGGCGCAATGGCCAGTTCGGTGCGCAAGCCTGGCAGTGGCAGAGCCAGCTTAATGTGCAGTACAGCCCGGACCCATTGCCGGCCATCGAACAACTGCTTGGCACCGACGACTCGGCGGTGCGCGGTTATCGCGTCAGCAGTGCCTCCGGTGCCAGCGGCGCAATCTGGCGCAACACCTTGCGCCTGCCGCTGCGCAGCGAATGGCCGGTGCAGATCACTCCGCGTGTCGGCCTCGACCACGGCTGGATCAAGGCCGATCACGGCGCCCAAGGGCAACGCCTGAGCGGCGCCAGTCTCGGCCTCAATCTGGGCTGGAAAAACCTGCAAGTTGACGTCGATTACCAACGCGCCCTCAACACCCCCAACGGTCTGCGACATGAGCCTGAGACCTGGCTGATGCGGGTCGGGGTGCAGATATGACCCATACGAATAATGCACTGAACAAACAGCCGTCGGACCTGAGCGCGACAGCCACGGCCAATACCAAAACGCGCGACGTGATGCCGTACTTACATGGAGACGTTTTTATGCCAGCACATACTTTTGCATTTCATCTTTCCCCTCGGGGCAAATTGCGCTGGGCGATCGCCAGCCTGTTCTTCGCCGTGCACTTGCCGAGCGCTCTGGCCGGTGGTGTCGTCGTCGCGCCGGGCCCCGGCGGCACCGCGCAATTGCAGACCCAGGGCGGTGTGCCCATCGTCAACATCGTCGCGCCCAACGGTTCGGGCCTGTCGCACAACCAGTTCCTCGACTACAACGTAGACCGTCAGGGTTTGGTGCTGAACAACGCCTTGCAGGCCGGGCAATCGCAGCTTGCCGGGCAACTGGCAGCCAACCCGCAACTGCAAGGGCAAGCGGCGAGCGTGATCCTCAACGAAGTGATCAGCCGCAACCCGTCAGCCATCAACGGCGCACAGGAAATCTTTGGTCGCGCCGCCGATTATGTGCTGGCCAACCCCAACGGCATCTCGGTGAATGGCGGCAGTTTCATCAACACGCCGAACGCTAATCTGGTGGTCGGTCGCCCTGAACTCAACGACGGCAAGCTGCAAGCCTTGAGCACTCGTGACGCCGGTGGCCAGTTACAGATTCAGAGCGGCGGCCTGCGGAACGGCGAGGGCTCGATCAACCTGATCGCCCCGCGTATCGACAGCCAGGGCGCGCTCAATGCCCGCGATCAACTCAACCTTACCGTTGGCCGCAATCAGATTGATTACGCCAGTGGCCAGGTGAAAACCGTGGACCCGGCAGGCCACACCGCCGATCAACGCATCGACGCCAGCCTGTTCGGCGCGATGCAGGCCGGACGCATCAATATCGTCAGCACTGCTGAAGGTGCTGGTGTGAGAGTCGGCGCAGTGCAAGTGGCCGGGCGCGATGGCGTGCAGATTCGTTCTGCCGGTGATCTCAGTGTCAGCGGTGCAGCCGTGGCCGACAGCCTCGACGTGACCCGCGCGGGTATCCGCAGCAGCCAGGGCGATGTCGGTCTGCACAGCGGCAAGGACCTGACCTTGGCCGCCACCGATGTCAGTGGCCGTGACGTTAACGTCGATGCCAAGCGCAACCTGACCCTGAGCACGGTCGAAAGCCGCAAGCTCCAGGAAAAGCGCGAAAACTGGAGCAACAGCACCATCGGCATCACGTGGGAAACCTACGACCGTACCCAGACCGACAGCGAGTCGCGTCAGCACGGCAGCCAGATTATCGCCAGCCGCGACGCGACATTATCCTCCGGCAAAGACACTCAACTGCACGCTGCAAAAGTCGAAGCGGCGAACAATCTCAGCGTGCAAAGTGGCGGTGACCTGCGTCTGACCGCCGCCACCGAAAGCCACACCCAGACCAATCAGGGCAACCACCGCAAACACTTGTGGAAAGCCAACTGGAACACCAGCAGCGAAGAACAGCGGAGCGTCACCAGCCAGTTGAAGGCCGGCAATATCGCCCTGCAAACCGCTGCGCTGTTGCGTTCCGAAGGCGCCGAACTGAACAGTTCGGGCGACCTGCAACTGGCCGGCAAACAGGTGGAAATCACCACGGCAACACGGACCAGTCGCAGCAACGACAATCGTTATTCCGGCGATCTGGTTGGCGGTGGTTTCTTCGGCAAGAACGGTGACGCCGACAAGGGCCAGACCCAGCATCAGGGCAGCAAGGTCAATGCGGCGGGCAAACTGATCGTCAAGGCTGACGACGTACGCATCAGCGGCAGCCAGGTGCGTGGCGGTATCGAGGCAAGCGTGATCAGCGACAAGGGTTCGCTGGTCGTCGACGGCGTGCAGGACACCTCGCACAGCAACAACTACGACAAGGACAGCAAGTTCTTCGGCATCAGCAAGGACGAGTCGCGCCAGAACGTCAAGGACAGCACCACGGTGCGCAGCGAGCTCGTGTCCGACAGCAACCTCAAGCTCAAAAGCGCCAAGGACATCGAAGTGGCCGGCTCGACCGTCAAGGCGGGCGGCGCGCTAACGGCCGACGCGGCGGGGGATGTGAATTTGCATTCTGCGCAGAACAGCCACGACAGCAGCTCCACCACGCAAACCCGTGGCTTCGACGCCTACGCCAAAGAGCAAACAGCGGAGCAATATCGCGCCGGGATTCATTACGAAGACAAGCAACAAACCGTGACCCGCAACGACGTCACGCAGCAAGGTTCCAGCCTCAGCGGCGCTAGCGTGCAAGTGAAGGCGGGCGGCGACGTGACCCTCAAAGGCGCGGAGGTGAAATCCACCGCTGGCGACACGACATTGAGCGGTAAAAACGTGTCGTTGCTGGCCGAGCAGAACAGCCACAAAACCACCACCGACACGTCCAGCACCGGCGGCGGTTTCTATTACACCGGCGGCCTCGACCGCGCCGGCAGTGGCATCGATTTCGCCCATGGCACCTCGCAAGACACCAGCAGCAAAACCATTGCGCAAACCACCAGCGTGCAGAGCAGCGGTGGCCTGACGATCAACGCCGACAAGCTCGCCACCGAGGGCGCGCAAGTGAAGGCCGGCAACGGTCTGAACATCGTGGCCAACGAAGTCGACAACCGCGCGGCCAGCAACACTGAAAGCAGCACGCATCAGCAGAGCAACTGGTCAGCGGACATCGGCGCCAACGTCGAGTACAAAGACATCGCCCGGCCAATCGCTGGTGCGGTCAAGGATGTGCTGAACGCCAAGGTGCCGGACAAGGATGCGCTTTCAAATCTCGGCCAGCCGAACGTTGGTATCGAAGTCGCGGTCGGTCATGGCAGCGCCAACAAAACCGAGCAAAACAGCAACGCTATCGCCAGCCGTTTTGACGGCGGCAATGTCGACGCGAACGTCGCAGGAACGTTGCACGACCAAGGCACGCAGTACAACGCCAGCAACGGCAAAGTAAACATCAGCGCCGATAAGCTGGTCGCCGATGCCGCGAGCAATACCCACGCCAGCACCGACAGTTCGGTGGATGCCAAGGTCGACGTGCGGGTCTACACCAAAACCGGCGAAGACGTGAATGTCGCCGGCAGCGGTGCGGGTGGCAGCAGCCAGTCCACCAAAGACAGTTCCACGGCGGTGGTCGGCGCTTATGCCGGCAGCCAGGGCGTGAACATCAAGGTCGGTGGCGACGCGCAGTTTGAAGGCAGCCGTTTCGACGGCGGGCAGGGCGGCGTAAGCATCCAGACCGGGGGCGATCTTGCGCTTAATCAGGCCAACGATCGCCAGAACAGCAGTGACGCCAGTCTGCGCGGCAATGGTTCGCTGACGGTCGGCACCTTGCCAGGAACCGACGGCACCAACGTCGATCTCGGCGCCGGGTTTCAGCTCGACCATACCGGCAAGCAGACCCACGATAGCCAAGCCCACGTTGCGAGCATCACCGGCAACGGTCCGGTGCAACTGAGCAGTGGCGGCAATCAGATCCAGCAAGGCACAACGATCGACAGCACTGGCGCCATCGACCTGCACGCTGATGGCAAGCTCGATCTGCAAGCGGCCACCGACACTCACACCGCCACCGGCAGCAATCTCGGCGGCGGCTTGAAGGGCGGCGGCAGCAAAACCAGCAGCGAGAAGAGCCGCGATCAGGGCGGCAATCTCAGTGGCAATTTCAACATTGGTCGGGTCAACGAGCATTCGCAAACGCTTACCGGTGGCCAAATCACCAGCCAGAGCGGGATCGCCCTGAGCGGTGACGCTGTTCATCTGCAAGGCACGCAAGTCAGCGCGCCGAATGTGAGCGTCGATGCGCAGAAGGGCGGTTATGTTCAGGAGTCGGCACAGTCCACTGAAAGCCGCAGTAACTGGAACGTCGCGCTGAATGCCGGCGGTAATCTGAGCAGCAAAAAACCGACAGCCGCCGATGAGAAGGCCAGCAGCGATCACGGCTTCAATGCCGGCGCCAAGGTTGGCGTGGATTACCTGCAGGGCACCACGCAGCAGAACAGCCAGATCAAGGCTGACAGCGTGGTGTTGAACAGCGGCGGTGATGCACAGCTAGCTGGCGCGCGAGTCGATGCGAAAACTGTAAGCGGGAATGTCGCAGGGGATCTGTCGGTCGAAAGCCGTCAGGACTCGCAGACCAACGCCAAAGTCGATGTCGATCTAGGCCTGACCGCCAAGAAGAATCCACCGAGCGACAAGGAAAAACTCGCCGGCACTGACTACAAGCCAACGCTGAAAACCCAGGGCGAATACGCGCACAAGGACAGCGTCGCGCAGGCGTCCGGCATCAGCGCCAGTCAAGGTGTAAACCTGAATGTTGGTGGCGCAACACAACTCACCGGCGCGCGGATTTCAGTGAGTGAAGGCAAGGTTGATCTGGGTGGTTCGAAGGTCAGCAGCAGCGACCTGAACAACCACGATTACGGCATCAAGGCCGGCCTGGATCTGCCACAAAAAACCGAGGAAAACGCGCCGAAGGTGTCGTTTGAGAACGGTGATCTGAAAGTCGGCCCGGTCACCTTGAGCGGGCATCTCGATACCCAAACCCTGCACGCCGGAATCGACGAAAAAGGCTAAGCAACTCTTGGGTGGATGCACTTGAACCGGCATCCACCCCATCCCCTGTGGGAGCGAGCTTGCTCGCGAAGGCGTCATTTCAGTCAATTCAGTGGTGACTGAACCAGCGCATTCGCGAGCAAGCTCGCTCCCACTTTTTGCTCATGCCTTCAGGGGAATATTTCGCATGGTGACCAATGCCGTCGCGCAGAGTGTTTCCTTGCCTTCTTTCACTGCGTACAAATCGGCGGCTGCGACCGTCGTGTTATGCGAGGCATTGATGACTCTGCCTCTGGCCAGCAGCTTTTCACCCTCAGCGGGGGCGATGAGTTTGACGGTGAAATCCGTGGTCATGTTGATCCAGCCTGGCGGCAACAGAGTGCCAGCGGCCGAACCTGCGGCAAAGTCAGCCAATGCACCGACGATGCCCCCCTGCAAGTAGCCGTTGTGCTGAGTGAGCTCTTTGCGCGTGGGTTGTTCGATTTCACAATGACCTGGTTTCAGGTAGTTGTAATGGAAACCCAGCAGTTTTGCCGCCGGCATACTGAGCACGGCAAATTGGACGTGTTTGTCAAAGTCAGGATTGCTAGCAGTGAAGTCTTCCATGGTATTTATCCTTGATGTCTGCATTGATGAACCTGTATAGCTCCGCTTGGTGAATGAAACCAAGGTCCGCGGTCTGTAATAGGCAGGTTGAATACCTCCTGATCAGGTTTCCCTTCAGTTGACCCAGACCGGAATGATTTGCCGGGTTTAATGGGAAGCATTACTATTCGCGCCTCTTTCCTCAGCACACCACCCATACCCCCATGCGTCCCCGCAGACCCGGCTTTTTCGAGCATTACGAAGAGTTGATCGGCACCTGGACTCGTCGTCTGCGCAATCGCGCGCAGGCCGAGGATCTGGCGCACGACACCTTTGTGCGGGTGCTTGAGTCCGATTCGGCGCAGGTGCAGCAACCTCGGGCGTATTTGCACCAGACCGCGCGCAATATCGCGGTCGATGGCTATCGGCGGGAGGATCGGCGCGGCGCCATGGAGTCGGAGGCAATCGACCACAGTGTGTCGTCATCCGGCGACCCGGAGCATTACATGCACGCGATCCAGTTGGCCGACTCCATCGAACGGGCGCTCGCGGAGTTACCGATCAATTGCCGGAAGATTTTTGTCTGGCAGAAGATCGAAGGCCTGACCCAGGCGGAAATCGCAGAACGCCTGGGGCTGTCCAAGAACATGGTCGAAAAGTATATGATCCGCACCCTGCGGCATCTGCGTGATCGACTGGACGGGTTGCAGTCGTGAGCAGCAACTTTTCATCCCCGGCCAAACAGGACATTCCATGATGGATACTCGTGATTGCGCGTGCGGGCAAACGACGGTGCGCGATGATGCGGCTCGCTGGTTTGTGCGTTTGCAGGAGCCGGCCGTCAGTGCCGACGAGCAGCAGCGCTTTGACGCCTGGCTGAATGAACATCCGCAACACCGTGATGAATTTCAGTTGCTGCAAGGGCTGTGGACGGCGGCTGACCTGCTGCCAGCGCCACGCCTGAAAGCCCTTGTTGAAACCCCACCGGCGCGCCGCGAACGGCGTCCGCTGCTGCGTTATGCGGTCGCGGCCAGTGTGCTGACGGTGGCGCTTGGACTGGGGCTGTTCAGCGGCCTCAATCATCCGGGTGATTACAGCGCCGAGTTTTCCACCGTGCTCGGCGAGCGCAAACATGTGGCATTGCCGGACGGCTCGGTGATCGACCTCAACAGCCGTAGCCGCTTGCAGGTGCGCTATGAAAAGGATCACCGACTCATCGAGCTGATTGAAGGCGAGGCGATGTTCAGCGTCGAGCACGACAATTCACGACCGTTTTTGGTCGAGGCGGGCAGCGGCAAGGTGACGGTCACCGGTACGCGCTTCGACGTGCGTCGCGACGTGACGCAGACACGGGTGGCGGTGGAGCAGGGCACAGTGAAAGTGCAGGGGCACAATGCGCCGGACAACGAATTTATAAACCTGACCGCCGGCCTCGGCACCCATGTCGATGCGCAAGGTAAAGTGGCGGCAGCCTATGCGGTCAATCCGGCGGAGCTGACGGCGTGGCGCGGCGGCAAACTGGTGTTCAACAACGCCAGCCTCGCCGAAGTGGCCGCCGAAGTGTCGCGTTATCGCGAGAAGCCGCTGACCGTCAGCAACCCCGGCGTGGCCAATCTGCGCCTCACCAGCGTGTTCAAATCTGACAACACCGACGCCTTGCTCAAGGCCTTGCCGAGCATTCTGCCGGTGGCCATTCGCACCCTCGCGGATGGCAGCCAGGAAATAATTTCAAAATAGCATTCAGGTTTTTTTCGAGTTCATCGTCTTCCTGTTCAACTGCAACTGGTTTGCATTAACAGCCGCACACTCTTGCGATCCACAGGACTACGTTCGACGTGAAAACCACCACTGCCAATAACAAAAAATCCCCTTGGTTGCCACTGGCCCTCGCGCTGGCGGTCAACGCTGCCGTGCCTTTGGCATTCGCTGCCGAAGCCATTCATATTCGCGCGCAGCCGCTGGGTCAGGCCTTGAGTGAACTGGGCCAGCAAACCTCGTTGCAGGTGTTTTTCAGCCCGGACCTGGTCGCCGGCAAACAAGCCCCGGCAGTCGAGGGTGATATCTCGCCAGAGCAAGCGCTGCGTCAATTGCTGCAAGGCAGCGGTCTGGATTATCAGATCAACGAAGGCTCGGTGACGCTGTCGCCCGCCGCGACCTCTGCTGCCACCAACGGCCCGCTGGAACTGGGCGTGACCGACATCAAAGTGGTCGGCGACTGGCTCGGCGACGCGAATGCGGCCGTGGTGCAAAACCACCCCGGCGCGCGCACGGTGATTCGCCGCGAAGCGATGGTCGAGCAGGGCGCAATGAACGTCAGCGACGTGCTCAAGCGCGTACCCGGCGTACAGGTGCAAGACTCCAACGGCACCGGCGGCAGCGACATTGCCCTGAACGTCGGCGTGCGCGGTCTGACGTCGCGTCTGTCGCCACGCTCCACCGTGCTCATCGACGGCGTGCCGGCTGCATTCGCGCCGTACGGTCAGCCGCAGCTGTCGATGGCGCCGATCTCGTCGGGCAACCTCGACAGCATCGATGTGGTACGTGGCGCGGGTTCCGTGCGCTATGGGCCGCAAAACGTCGGCGGCGTGATCAACTTCGTCACCCGCGCGATCCCGGAGAAAACCACCGGCGAAATCGGCACCACACTGGAAACCACTCAGTACGGTGGCTGGAAGCATATCGACACGGCGTTCCTCGGCGGTACTGCCGACAACGGCATGGGTGTGGCGCTGTTGTACTCGGGCGTCAACGGCCACGGCTATCGCGAGCGCAATAACGGTAACGATATTGACGATGTGATCCTCAAGACGCACTGGGCGCCGACCGATCAGGATGATTTCAGCCTCAATTTTCATTACTACGACGCCAGCGCCGACATGCCCGGTGGCCTCACGCAGAAGCAATACGACAACAATCCGTACGACTCGGTGCGCGATTACGACAGCTTCAGCGGTCGGCGCAAGGACGTGTCGTTCAAGTGGATTCGCCAGATCGACGAGCGCACTCAGGCTGAAGTGCTGACCTATTACACCGACAGTTTCCGGGGTAGCACCATCGCTGCTCGCGACCAGAAAACCCTCAGCTCATATCCGCGCTCTTATTACACCTTGGGCATCGAGCCGCGAGTGTCTCGGGTGTTCGACGTCGGCCCGACCACCCAGGAAGTCAGCGTCGGTTATCGCTACCTGAAAGAGGCAATGCACGAGGAGTCGAGCCGACTGGCGCTGGTCAACAACCAGCCTGTCGTCACGCCGACTTCCGATGGCCACGTGTTCCAGGATCGCACCGGCGGCACCGAGGCCAACTCGGTTTACGTCGACAACAAAATCGACGTCGGCAACTGGACGATCACCCCGGGCATTCGCTTCGAACACATCAGCACTGACTGGCACGATCGCGCGGTGCTCGACACTGCCGGCAGGCCGGTGCCGGAGAAAAATCGCAGCATCGAAAGCAACGAACCGCTGCCGGCGCTGAGCGTGATGTATCACCTGTCAGACGCGTGGAAGCTGTTCGCCAACTACGAAACCTCGTTTGGCAGCCTGCAATATTTCCAGCTCGGTCAGGGCGGCTCGGGCGATAGCACCGCCAACGGTTTGCAACCGGAAAAGGCCAAGACCTACGAGATCGGCACGCGCTACAACGATGACGTGTGGGGCGGGGAAGTGACGCTGTTCTACATCGACTTCGACGACGAACTGCAATACATCAGCAACGATGTCGGCTGGACCAACCTCGGCGCGACCAAGCATCAGGGCATTGAAGCGTCGGTGCATTACGACATGGCGGCGCTGGATCCGCGCCTTGATGGTCTGTCCGCGAATGCCGGTTTTACGTATACCCGTGCAACTTATGAAGGTGAGATTCCGGGGTTCAAGGGGCGTGATCTCCCGTTCTATTCGCGTCAGGTGGCAACGGTTGGTTTGCGCTATGAGGTTAATCGCTGGACCTACAATCTCGACGGTTTTGCCCAGTCGAAACAGCGTTCGCCGGGTACTGGTGTGAACGCCGATGGTAGTTTTAACGGTAACTACATCACTGACGGCACGGCGGATGGGCAGTACGGTGATATTCCGGGTTATGTGACCTGGAACGTGCGCGGCGGTTATGATTTCGGGCCGCAAGTGTCGAACCTGAAGCTGGGCGCCGGGGTGAAGAATGTCTTCGACAAGCAGTATTTCACCCGCTCCAGCGACAACAATTCGGGGATGTATGTGGGGGCGCCGCGTACGTTCTTTGTGCAGGCTAGTTTGGGGTTTTGATGGTTTTTTGGGGCATATCCGTTTTTGGGGTGATGGCTGATTACGGTTCCGCCCTTACGGCGGGTCACTTTTGGCAAACGCCCCAAAAGTAACCAAAAGGTCTGTGCCCTGACGTTCGGCCCTCGCTG
>NZ_JBIWAL010000050.1:0-1869 GCF_044760045.1 Pseudomonas sp. NPDC098747
AAACGACGCAGAGCTACGTCGAATGGTTCGTTCTCTTGAACTTTGACGGCTGGCATCCAGAGCTACCTTCTTTCATTACCGGGATCAACGTTCTCGTCGCAAGAAATTCGCGGCTGAGGTCGTCGGTTTTTAAGGGTTGCGGATGTTAACCCCTCATCGCTCGGATTGCAAAGCCTCTGATCGAAAACCGCTGGTCGGGGCATCACGCGGGGACTATTATGCGCGCCTTCGAATTCAGCCTAAACAAGGCGCAAACCCATGCTAGTACTGGGATTAGAAACCTCCTGCGACGAAACCGGCGTCGCATTATATGACAGTGAACGGGGCCTGCTGGCCGATGCACTGTTCAGTCAGATTGACCTGCATCGCGCCTATGGCGGTGTGGTGCCGGAGCTGGCCTCGCGTGACCACGTCAAGCGCATGCTGCCCTTGATTCGTCAGGTGTTAGCCGAGGCTGGCTGCGTGCCGACCGAGATCGACGCGATCGCCTACACCGCGGGCCCTGGCCTGGTTGGGGCGCTGCTGGTTGGTGCTTCCTGCGCCCAGGCACTGGCGTTCGCCTGGGGTATTCCGGCGCTCGGCGTGCATCACATGGAAGGTCATTTGCTGGCGCCGATGCTGGAGCCAAAACCACCAGAATTTCCGTTCGTCGCTTTGTTGGTCTCCGGCGGTCATACGCAGTTGGTTCAGGTCGATGGCATCGGTCAATACGCGTTGCTCGGTGAGACGCTCGACGACGCGGCCGGTGAAGCTTTCGACAAGACCGCGAAGATGATGGGCCTCAATTATCCCGGCGGGCCGGAAATCGCCAAGCTGGCGGAGAGCGGCGTCGCAGGACGTTTCACTTTCCCGCGTCCGATGTGTGATCGCCCGGGGCTGGAATTCAGCTTCAGCGGTCTGAAGACCTCGGCGCTCAATACGTGGCAGCAACGCGTCAGCGCCGGGGACGACAACGAGCAAGCCCGTTGCGACATCGCTCTGGCGTTCCAGCAGGCCGTGGTGGAGACTTTGACCATCAAGTGCAAGCGGGCCCTGAAACAGGCGGGCATGAAGCGTCTGGTGATTGCTGGCGGCGTCAGCGCCAACAAGGCGCTGCGTGTGTCCCTGGAGAAAATGCTCGGTGGCATGCAGGGCGATGTGTTTTACGCCCGTCCCGAGTTCTGCACCGACAATGGCGCGATGATCGCGTTCGCCGGTTGCCAGCGATTGCAGGCCGGACAGCAGGAAAGTCTGGCGATCAGCGTGCAGGCGCGCTGGCCGATGGAGCAATTGTCGGCGCTCTGATGAGCAGCGCTCGTGAACGGTATTCAGAAATGCCGTTCGCGCCCGGCAAACAGGTCGCGTAGATTGCCGCGGTGGCGCCAGACGATCAGCAGCGTCAATGCGCTCATCGGCAGCAGTGCCTCCGGTTCTTGCCAGGCAAGGAGTGGCAGGGTCAGCGGTGTGGCGATGAGCGCTGCCAAGGAGCTGGTGCGGGTCAGGTAGAACGTCAGCAGCCAGGCACACACCGCCAGCAGCGCAGCGGGCGGATACAGGGCTAGCAGCATGCCGGCAGCGGTGGCGACGCCCTTGCCGCCGCGAAAACGAAAGTACAGCGGGAACAGGTGACCGATCACGGCGCACACGCCAATCCAGGCCTGATCCTGTAGCGAAAGACCGATAGCCGCAGCGATCAGTACCGGCAGCAGGCCTTTGCACAGATCACCCAGCAGGGTCAGGATCGCGAGTTTGCGGCCGGCCAGGCGCAGCATGTTGGTGGCGCCGGCATTACCCGAGCCACTCATTCGCGGGTCCGGATTTCCGGTCAGGCGGCTGAGCAAAATGGCGAAGGACAGAGAGCCGAGCAGGTCGGCGCGCGTCGCCAGGCAC
>NZ_JBIWAL010000050.1:1879-12891 GCF_044760045.1 Pseudomonas sp. NPDC098747
ACTATTCCGGGCGAGGACGCCCTGATTCTAACGGCGCATTGCGCCCTTGTCTTGCAGCGGAGAAAAGTGCGTGGACAGAGTGTTTATCGAGGGCCTGGAAGTCGACACCGTGATCGGTGCCTACGACTGGGAGCGCGGCATCCGACAGTGCCTGCGTCTTGATCTGAGCTTCGCCTGGGATAATCGCCCGGCCGCGGCTGGTGATGATCTGACTTTGGCGCTCGACTACGCCAGCGTTTCCACGCGTATCCAGGCGTTTGCCGAGCAGGCGCAGTTTCAATTGGTCGAGACCTTTGCCGAGCGTCTGGTCGCGGTGCTGATGGACGAATTCAAGATCACCTGGGTGCGCCTGAAGCTGACCAAGCCAGGTGCCGTGCCGGCCGCCAAGGGTGGCGTGGGTGTGGAGATCGAGCGCGGATGTCGCTGACTCAGGTCTATCTCGGGCTCGGTAGCAATATCGAGCGCGAAACCCATTTGCGCGCTGGTCTGGATGCGCTGGCGACGTTTCTGGTGGATATCCGCTGTTCGGCGGTATTTGAGAGCGCGCCTGTGGGGATCAAGAGTGGCCCTTTCTTCAACTTCGTGGTGTCGGCGTTTACCGACCTGCCGTTGATGGAGCTGGATCGCCGCTTGAAATTCATCGAGGCGGATAACGGTCGTTACGCACCGGGCCGAAAGGGTCTGCCGCTGGATATCGACGTGTTGTTGTTCGGTGATCTGGTGGGCAATTTCGACGGATTGATCCTGCCGCGCGCCGAGATCCTGAAAAACGCCTTTGTGTTGTGGCCGCTGTCGCTGATCGCGCCGGATCGTGTGCATCCAAGTGTAGGAAAAAGCTTCGCCACGCTGTGGGCCGAGGCGCAGATTGATCAGGTGTTGGCGCCGGTGGCATTCGAGTGGCGGGGCGAGCAACTCACGCCATCGAGTTTGGTTTGAACTGACTGACACCTTCGCGAGCAAGCTCGCTCCCGCAGTGATACGTGACCAATGTGGGAGCGAGCTTGCTCGCGAAGCTTTTCAGGCTGACGACGCTTCTTTGTAAGCCTTCAAAGCCTTGAGCCGCTCGCGCTTAAGCGCCTCGCCCAATTCCGGGCCCTTGAATCCCTTTTCCAGCAGCGGCTGCACTGCCACGCCGCGCGCCACACTCGCCGCGCCACGCAAATAATCCGCCTGTGGATAACTCCTCTGCTCAAGACCTTTGCGGCCTCGGGCATCCATCTCGCACGCAGCGATAAATTCTTCAAAACGTTGCGGCCGGCGATAAACATCAAAACTCTGCAGCAACTCCAGCAAAGTCGAGGCTTTCAGCTCCAGGGCGCGGTGGCCGTGGGTGTGGTACTGGCCGACCAGCAGCGCCAATTCCTGACAGTCCTTCGGCGCCTTGAAGCGCTCGTTGACCGCTTTGATCAGCTTCAGGCCCTTGTGTTCGTGGGCGATGTGTCGCGGCCACTCCTCTTGCGGCGTCAAGCCTTTGCCGAGGTCGTGCAGCAGGCAAGCCCAGCGCACGGTCAGCGGCTGGTTGTGCCGCGCCGATTGCTCCAGAACGCTGAGAGTGTGGATGCCGCTGTCGATTTCTGGGTGATGGATTTCTGGCTGCGGCACGCCGAAAAGTCCTTCGACTTCTGGCATCAGCACTTTCAGCGCGCCGCAGTCGCGTAGCACCTGGATGAACACCTGCGGCTGATCTTCCATCAGCGCCCGGGAGATTTCCTTCCAGCTGCGTTCCGCTGTCAGTGCCTCAAGTTCGCCAGACTCACTGAGCTGACGCATCAGCTCCAGCGTCTCGGGCGCAACGGTAAAACCCATGTCCGCATAACGAGCGGCGAAGCGAGCGACACGCAGTACTCGGAGCGGATCTTCGGCGAATGCCGGCGAAACGTGGCGAAGGATTCGGGCTTCAAGATCGCGTTGGCCGTGGTAAGGATCTGTCAAATTCTGCTGATCGTCTTCGGCCATGGCGTTGATCGTCAGATCACGGCGGATCAGGTCTTCTTCAAGCGTGACTTCAGGGCTGGCGTGAAAAGTGAAGCCGCCATAACCCCGACCGCTTTTGCGCTCGGTGCGGGCGAGGGCGTATTCCTCGCCGCTTTTCGGATGAAGAAACACCGGGAAATCCGCACCGACCGGGCGATAGCCCTGAGCGAGCATTTCTTCGGTGGTGGCGCCCACCACGACCCAGTCGATATCGGTGACCGGTTTGCCCAGCAAGCGATCACGTACCGCACCGCCAACCTTGAAAATCTGCATAAAAAACCTCCGTTAGCCCGACAGGATAACCCTTGCGTCAGACTTTCGGAGGCCAGAACCCAATCAAAGATGAATGACGGCGAGATCGAGCCGACCGTAATCCCCTTCGCTGTGTTCACTGCGTGGCGGTACGTGATGGGTTTTCATGATCTGGTCGCCTTGTAGCGTTTCCAGATGAATGTCGAAACCCCACAGGCGATGCAGGTGTTTGAGCACTTCATCGGTGGAGTCGCCCAACGGTTTGCGGTCGTGTTGTTGATGCCGCAGGGTCAGCGAACGGTCACCGCGACGATCAATGCTGTATATCTGCACGTTCGGCTCACGATTGCCGAGGTTGTACTGCGCTGCGAGGGTTTCGCGGATAGTCCGATAGCCAGTTTCGTCATGAATCGCGGGTACCAGCAGGTCGTCCTTCTGGTCGTCATCGAGGATGCTGAACAGTTTCAGGTCGCGGATCACTTTTGGTGACAGGTATTGCAGGATGAAGCTTTCGTCCTTGAAGCTGCTCATGGCGAACTTGATGGACGACAGCCAATCGGTGCCGGCGATGTCCGGGAACCAATGGCGATCTTCCTCGGTGGGCTCTTCGCACATGCGCCGGATGTCGCGGTACATGGCAAAGCCGAGTGCGTAGGGGTTGATACCGCTGTAGTAAGGGCTGTCGAAACCTGGCTGGAACACCACGCTGGTGTGCGACGTCAGGAACTCCATCATGAATCCGTCGGTGACCAGGCCTTCGTCATACAGGTCGTTCATCAACGTGTAGTGCCAGAACGTTGCCCAACCCTCGTTCATCACCTGAGTCTGGCGTTGTGGATAGAAATACTGGGCAATCTTGCGCACGATCCGCACAATTTCCCGCTGCCAGGGCTCCAGCAACGGCGCGTGCTTCTCGATGAAGTACAGAATGTTTTCCTGCGGCTCGGCCGGGAAGCGCGCGTTGTCCTTGTCGCTGTACTTGTCCGCGCCTTTTGGAATGGTGCGCCACAGATCGTTGATTTGCTTCTGCAGGTGTTCTTCGCGATCTTTCTGCCGCCGGCGTTCCTCTTCGGCGGAAATCGGATACGGGCGTTTGTAGCGATCAACCCCGTAGTTCATCAGCGCATGGCAGGAGTCGAGCAGGTCTTCCACCGCATCAATGCCGTGGCGCTCCTCGCATTGCATGATGTACTGCTTGGCGAACACCAGGTAATCGATGATCGAACTGGCATCAGTCCAGGTGCGGAACAGGTAATTGCCTTTGAAAAAACTGTTGTGGCCGTAGCAGGCATGAGCCACCACCAGCGCCTGCATGCAGATGGTGTTCTCTTCCATCAGGTAGGCAATGCACGGGTCTGAGTTGATCACGATCTCGTACGCCAGCCCCATCTGTCCGCGGCTGTAGGATTTTTCGGTGCTGAGGAAATGTTTGCCGTAGGACCAGTGGTGGTAGCCCAGCGGCATCCCGACCGAGGCGTACGCATCCATCATCTGCTCGGCAGTAATCACCTCAATCTGGTTGGGGTAGGTATCCAGCGCGTAGCCGGCCGCGATACGGGCGATTTCGCGGTCGTAGGTCTGGATCAGCTCGAACGTCCATTCGGAGCCGGTGGAAATGGGTTGGCGCTTCTGCTCTTTGGCGGTCATGTCACTAACCTGCGCTGGAAGAGTTCACGGAAGACCGGATAGATATCCCCGGCCGAGACCAGTTGCTGCTGGGCAAACGTGTCGGAAAAGGCTTCGGCGATACGTTCGTATTCGTACCAGAGGGCCTGGTGTTCGCGCGGTGTGATCTCTACGTAAGTGTAGTACTGCACAAACGGCATGATCTGGTTGATCAGGATGTCGCGGCAGATTGGTGAGTCGTCGTTCCAGTTGTCGCCGTCGGAAGCCTGGGCTGCGTAGATGTTCCATTCGTTGCTCGGATAACGCTCGGCCATGATCTCCTGCATCAATTTCAATGCGCTGGAGACGATGGTGCCGCCGGTTTCCCGTGAATAGAAAAACTCCTCTTCGTCCACTTCCCGGGCACTGGTGTGGTGGCGGATGAACACGACGTCAATCTTGTCGTAGTTGCGCTTGAGGAACAGGTACAGAAGGATGAAAAAGCGCTTGGCGATGTCCTTGGTTGCCTGGGTCATGGACCCGGAAACGTCCATCAGGCAAAACATGACAGCCTTGGAACTGGGGTTGGGTTGCTTGATCAGCAGGTTGTATTTGAGGTCGAAGGTGTCGAGGAACGGCACGCGATGAATGCGCGCGCTGAGTTTCTCGATTTCTGCTTCGAGTGCCTGAATATCGCCGAAGTTATCCGGCTCTTCGCGTCTCAGACGCTCCAGTTCGGCTTTGGCCTCACGCAGTTTTGCCCGGCTGCTGCCGGACAGGGCAATGCGCCGCGCGTGAGCTGAGCGCAGGGTGCGGATGATATTGATGCGTGAGGGATTGCCTTCGTTACTTATCCCTGCACGTACGGTCTTGAAGGTGTCGGTACCGGTCAGGTTGCGTTTGACCAGGTTCGGCAGTTCGAGGTCTTCGAACATGAATTCGAGGAATTCTTCCTGGGTGATCTGGAAGACGAACTCGTCCATGCCCTCGCCGGAATTGCCGGCCTTGCCCGGACCGCGTCCGCCGCCACCTCCCGGAGGTCGGGCGATGTGTTCGCCGGCGGTAAATTCCTTGTTGCCGGGATGCACCACGGTCTGCTTGCCGCCACGGCCGTGGTGAAGCACCGGTTCGTCGATGTCTCGACCGGGGATGCTGATTTGCTCGCCGTGCTCCATATCGGTAATGGAGCGACGGCTTACGGCCTCTTCGACAGCCTTTTTGATGTGGTCACGGTAACGCCGCAGGAAGCGCTGGCGGTTTACCGTGCTCTTGTTCTTGCCATTGAGGCGTCGGTCGATCACATAGCTCATAGGTGGCCCTCCGGTCAGCTTCAAGTTGTGAGCTGCGAGCTGCAAGTAGAGGCGGTTACCCCGGCATCAGGGGTCTCGCGTTGTTCTCTTGCAGCTCGTAGCTTGAAGCTTGTAGCTGTTTTACTGCGATTTCCGGACCCGTAGGTACCACTCGGAAAGTAGCCGTACCTGTTTGTCGGTGTAGCCGCGCTCGACCATTCGTGTAACGAAGTCGTTGTGTTTCTGTTGGTCCTCTTTGCTGGCCTTGGCGTTGAAGCTGATGACTGGCAGCAGGTCCTCGGTGTTCGAGAACATTTTCTTCTCGATGACCACCCGCAGTTTTTCGTAGCTGAGCCAGGTCGGGTTCTTGCCGTTGTTGTTGGCCCGGGCGCGCAACACGAAGTTGACGATCTCGTTGCGGAAATCCTTTGGATTACTGATGCCGGCCGGTTTCTCGATTTTCTCCAGTTCCTCGTTGAGGGCGACGCGGTTGAGGATCTCGCCGGTTTCCGGATCGCGGTATTCCTGATCCTGAATCCAGAAGTCTGCATACAGCACGTAACGGTCGAAGATGTTCTGCCCGTATTCGCTGTAGGACTCGAGGTAAGCGGTCTGAATTTCCTTGCCGATGAATTCGATGTAGCGCGGTGCCAGATACTCTTTCAGGAAGCGTAGATAACGCTCGCGAGTCTCGGCCTGGAATTGCTCCTGTTCGATCTGCTGTTCCAGCACGTAAAGCAAGTGCACCGGGTTGGCGGCGATTTCATGCGGATCGAAGTTGAAGACCTTGGAGAGGATCTTGAACGCAAATCGGGTCGACAGACCGTTCATGCCCTCGTCTACACCTGCCGTGTCGCGGTACTCCTGAATCGACTTGGCCTTCGGATCGGTGTCTTTGAGGTTCTCGCCGTCGTACACGCGCATCTTGGAATAGATGTTGGAGTTTTCCGGCTCCTTGAGGCGCGACAGCACGGTGAACTGCGCCAGCATCTTCAAGGTGTCAGGTGCGCAATGAGCCTTGGCCAGGGAGCTGTTGAACAGCAGTTTGTCGTAGATTTTTACTTCATCGCTGACGCGCAGGCAGTACGGCACTTTGACGATGTAGATTCGGTCGATGAAGGCTTCGTTGTTCTTGTTGTTGCGGAAGGTGTGCCACTCCGATTCGTTGGAGTGGGCCAGCAGAATCCCGGTGAACGGAATCGCGCCCAAGCCCTCGGTGCTGTTGTAGTTGCCTTCCTGAGTAGCGGTCAGCAACGGGTGGAGCACCTTGATCGGTGCCTTGAACATTTCGACGAATTCCATCAAGCCCTGGTTGGCTCGGCACAGCGCACCGGAGTAGCTGTAAGCGTCCGCGTCGTTCTGTGGATATTCTTCGAGTTTGCGGATGTCGACCTTACCGACCAGCGCCGAAATATCCTGGTTGTTTTCATCGCCCGGCTCGGTCTTGGCCACGGCGATCTGATTGAGGATCGACGGGTACAGCTTGACCACGCGGAATTGACTGATGTCGCCGCCGAACTCGGCCAGACGTTTGGTCGCCCATGGCGACATGATGGTGTTGAGGTAGCGTTTTGGAATGCCGAAGTCTTCTTCGAGGATCGCGCCGTCTTCAGTGGCGTTGAACAGACCCAGCGGCGACTCGAATACTGGCGAACCCTTGATCGCGTAGAACGGCACTTTCTCGATCAGCTGCTTCAGCTTCTCGGCAAGGGACGATTTACCGCCACCGACGGGGCCGAGCAAATAGAGGATTTGTTTCTTCTCTTCAAGGCCTTGGGCGGCGTGGCGGAAATACGAGACGATCTGGTCGATGCATTCTTCCATCCCGTGGAAGTCTTCAAAGGCCGGATAACGACGGATCACCTTGTTGGAGAAAATGCGTGACAGCCTCGAGTTGGTCGAGGTGTCGAGCAGTTCCGGTTCGCCGATGGCCAGCAATAGACGCTCGGCGGCAGAAGCGTAAGCGCTGCGGTCTTGCTTGCACAACTCCAGGTACTCTTGCAGCGAGAGTTCTTCCTGGCGTGTGGACTCGAAGCGTTGTTGGAAGTGGCTAAAGATACTCATGACGTCACCTCGCTCGATACGTGGAGCCGACGCCGGATCACTCAGTCGATGCTGGCAAGCAGCCGCTGTGGCAGCTGTTTGTTTACCCCCCAGAACCCTTTCACGATCGACAATCGTGAAAGTCACTCCCGATGACCCGTGCGCCGGTGTACCGGCTCTCCCCTGATTTGGATGGCCTGGGCTTAAGGATAGTTGGGAATTCGGGAGGTAAAGGCGAGATACGTAATTAGTTGTGGCAGACCGTTCGTCTGCCATGCGCGGGCCCGCGGGAGCCGGGGCCTGCGCGTTACAAAAAAATTATTCGGTGGTGCCTTGCGCGGTTTCCGCAGGGTAGGTCGTACGCCACAGCTCGAAGCCGCCGTCCATGCTATAGACGTCGGAGAAGCCCTGACTGATCAGGTACGCGGCGGCGCTCTGGCTGGAGTTGCCGTGGTAGCAGACCACTATCGTCGGCGCATCAAGGTCGGCGGCACGGATGAAATCCGAGATGGAAACGTTGTCCAGATGCTTCGAGCCACTGATATGCAGTGCGGCAAAAGTAGCGGGATCACGGACATCGACCACCACCGCGCCTTGTTCGCGCAGGGCCTGGGCCTGTTCCGGGGGGATTCGTTTGAATTCGCTCATGACGGGTTCCTGTTGCTCGGCTGATTGCGCAGTCTAACGCGGGGCGCTGACTGGCGAAGTTTCGGGGGTAAGTGGTGTGAGCGAAGACAGCACGCCGCCGTGTTCGTCGCATTTACAGGAGAGACGCTCGCCGCTGTCGACGTTCATTAGGGTCATGCTGCCGCCCCAGACGCACCCGGTGTCCAGAGCAGAAATGCCTGGCTCATGGATGTTGCCCTCCAGTGCCGCCCAGTGACCGAAGATGATTCGCAGGCCGTGGGTCTTGCGGTCCTTGTGCTGGAACCAGGGTTTATAGCCGGGCGGGGCAGTGTCGAGGCCTTCCTTGCTCTTGAGGTCGAGCTTGCCTTCGGCAGTACAGAAACGCATGCGGGTGAAATAGTTGGTGATCACGCGCAGGCGGGTCACGCCTTTGAGGTCGTTGTCCCACCTCGCCGGCTCGTTGCCGTACATGCCGTCGAGGAACGCGGGAAACAGGTTGTCGTCACGCAGGGCTGTTTCGACTTCGGCGGCACACTTCAGGGCGCGGCGCAGAGACCATTGCGGCGCAATGCCGGCATGGACCATGGCAACGTCGCGCGTCTCGTCGTAGTGCATGAGCTTTTGCTGGCGGACCCACTCAAGCAGTTCGGCACAGTCGGGCGCGTCGAGAATCTCGCGCAGGGTGTCGGACTTCTTCAGGCGTTCAATGTTTTTTGCCGCGGCGAGCAGGTGCAGATCATGGTTGCCGAGGACGCAGACCAGCGATTCGCGCATGCCATATAGAAAACGCAGGGTTTCCAGTGACTGCGGGCCGCGGTTTACCAGATCGCCGACCAGCCAGAGCCGATCGAGCGTGGGGTCGAACGCCACTTGCTTGAGCAGACACTTGAGCGGTGCGAGACAGCCCTGCAGATCGCCGACGGCGTACGTTGCCATTAGTGCAAGGCTCCGGGCACGGCGAGGCAGAAGGGGCTGATGATGGCGTCGAAATGTTTGCCGTCGTCGGCGACCATTTCGTAGGTGCCTTGCATGGTGCCGACCTTGGTCGTCATCACCGTGCCACTGCTGTAAGTGTGGCTTTTGCCGACATCGATCAACGGTTGCTGGCCGACCACGCCAGCGCCGCGAACTTCTTCTTTGTGCCCGTCACCGTCGGTGATCACCCAGTGCCGCGAAATCAATCGAGCCGGGATTTCGCCGTTGTTTTTCACGGTGATGGTGTAGGCGAAGGCGAAGCGGTCGTGCTCGGGTTGCGATTGGTCTGCCAGATAGTGGGTAACGACGCTGACATCGACCTGGTAACGGGAATCGGACATGCAAGAGGCCTTAAACGAAGCGGAACGCGGGGCGTAGCTGATGGGGAATCAGTCTAGGCAAGTATCGGGCAGTAAACCAGAGTGGCGTCCTGCCCGATAGCGTTCATCGCCGGTCAGTCGGCGACGGGAGCTTCAGGGACTTGCTCGCTGAGCTTGTCGGCCAGGCGCACGAAAGCCGCCAGGTCGAGTTGTTCCGGACGCAGGCTGCCATCGACACCGGCGGCTTCGATCTCGGCATTGCTCATCAATTGCTTGAGCGTGTTACGCAGAGTCTTGCGGCGCTGGTTGAAGGCTTCGCGCACGACGCGCTCCAGCAGCTTGTGATCCTTTGCCGGGTGCGGCAGTACCGCGTGCGGCACCAGACGAACGATGGCCGAATCGACTTTCGGCGGCGGATTGAACGCGCCGGGGCCAACGTTGAACAGGTGTTCTACGCGGCAGTGGTACTGAACCATGATCGACAGACGCCCCCAGTCACCACCACCAGGACCTGCAGCCAGACGCTCGACCACTTCCTTCTGCAGCATGAAGTGCATGTCGCGAATGATGCCGGCGTTGTTCAGCAGATGGAAAATCAGCGGCGTGGAGATGTTGTACGGCAGGTTGCCGACCACTCGCAGGCTGTTCGGTGCGGCGTTGAGCGTGTTGAAATCGAACTTCAACGCATCGCCCTGATGCAGGTTGAAATTGCTCTTGCCGGCAAACTGCTGGTTGAGGATCGGGATCAGATCTTTGTCCAGTTCCACCACGTCCAGTTGCCCACCGGAATTCAGCAGGCCAGCGGTCAATGCGCCCTGGCCCGGGCCGATCTCCAGCAGGCGATCTTCGGGCTTGGCGCTGATGGAGCGCAGGATACGGTCGATGACGCCAGCATCGTGCAGGAAGTTCTGGCCAAAGCGTTTGCGCGCCTTGTGTTGGTATAGCTCGGTCATAAACGGGTCTCGGCCATCTGGTAGGCGGTTTCCAGGGCGACTTGCAGGCTGCCGGTGTCGATCTTGCCGCTGCCGGCCAGATCAAGGGCGGTGCCGTGGTCAACCGAAGTACGGATGATCGGCAGGCCCAGGGTCACGTTGACCGCAGCGCCGAAGCCTTTGTATTTCAGCACGGGCAGGCCCTGGTCGTGGTACATCGCCAGCACCGCATCGCAGTGCTCCAGATATTTGGGGGTAAACAGAGTGTCGGCTGGCAGCGGGCCACGAAGGTCCATGCCCTCGCCGCGCAGGCGCTCTAATGTAGGTTCGATGATGTCGATTTCTTCATGGCCCAGATGTCCGCCTTCACCGGCGTGCGGGTTGAGGCCGCACACCAGGATGCGAGGCTGGGCAATGCCGAATTTTTCTTGCAGGTCGGCGTGCAAAATCCGCGTGACCCGCTCCAGCCGCTGCGGTGTGATGGCGTCGGCAATCTCGCGCAGGGGCAGGTGAGTGGTGACCAGTGCTACGCGCAAACCACGCGTGGCAAGCATCATCACCACCTGGGAGGTGTGGGTCAGGTCAGCCAGAAATTCGGTGTGTCCGGAAAACGCGATACCCGACTCGTTGATCACGCCCTTGTGGACGGGCGCGGTGATCATCCCGGCAAAATCGCCGTTGAGGCAGCCATTGCCGGCGCGGGTCAGGGTTTCGAGGACGAAAGCGGCATTGGCCTTGTCCAGTTGCCCGGCGACGACAGGGGCGCTGAGTGGTGTATCCCAGACATAGAGACTGTTAGCCGGTGCCGGGGCGTCGGGCCAGTGATTCGGTCCGACTTCCAGCAGATTGACAGCCAGCCCCAACTGCGCGGCCCGCTCAATGAGCAGGTCGCGGCTGGTGATGGCAATCAGGGGGTGTGGCTGGACTTGCGAAGCGAGCAGCAGGCACAGGTCGGGACCGATGCCGGCTGGTTCGCCGGGTGTCAGCGCGAAACG
>NZ_JBIWAL010000050.1:12901-40559 GCF_044760045.1 Pseudomonas sp. NPDC098747
CTTGGGTTTCACTGCGCTGCCTGGTCTGCACCAGGGAGTTTGATCTCTACGTACGCTTCGTCACGGATCTGACGCAGCCAGGTTTGCAGCTCTTCGTCGTATTTGCGGTTACGCAGTACGGTCATTGCTTGCTGCTCGCGAGCCTGTTCGGTGCTGTCGGTGGCGCGACGGCCAAGGACTTCCAGAACGTGCCAGCCGTATTGGGTCTGGAATGGCTTGGACAGCTGACCTTGTGGGGTATTGGCCATCACTTGGCGGAATTCCGGAACCAGTGCGTTCGGGTCGATCCAGTTCAGGTCGCCGCCGTTGAGGGCAGAACCTGGGTCTTCGGAATAACTCTTGGCCAGTGTGGCGAAGTCTTCACCCGCTTCGATACGCGTGTAAAGCGACTCGACCAATGCCTTGGTTTTCGCTTCGTCGCGAATCGGGCTCGGCTTGACCAGGATGTGACGCACATGCACCTCATCACGGGTTTGGGCTTCGCCACCACGCTTGGCCAGCAGCTTGAGGATGATGAAGCCACCCGGCGTGCGTGCAGGCTGAGTGATGTCACCGACGGCCATGCTGCTCAGTTCGCGATCGAACGGAGGTGGCAATTGCGCGGCCTTACGCCAGCCCATGTCGCCGCCTTCCAGCGCGTTGTCGCTGGCAGACTTGGCCACGGCCATCTGACTGAAGTCAGCGCCTTGCTTGAGCTGCTGGTAAACCTCCATGGCCTGACGCGCGGCGTTCTGAATTGCTTCAGAGTTGGCGCTTTCCGGGGTCGGAATCAGGATGTTGGCCAAGTGCAGTTCTTCGGACAGTTGCATCTTGCCCAGGTCGGAGGCGAGGAAGTTCTTCACTTCCTGCTCGGACACCTGAATGCGTTCGGCTACACGGCGCTGACGGACACGGCTGATGACCATCTCGCGGCGGATCTGGTCGCGAGCATCGTCATAAGACAGGCCGTCGCGAGCCAGAGCCGAGCGGAACTGGTCTACGGACATGTTGTTGCGCTGGGCGATGGTGCCAACCGCCTGGTTCAGTTCTTCGTCGGTGATGCGGATGCCGGAACGTTCGCCGATCTGCAGTTGCAGGTTTTCGACGATCAGGCGCTCAAGCACCTGCTGATCCAGCACGCCAGGTGGCGGCGAGCCGCCACCGCGCTTGGCGATGGTCTGCTGAACTTCGTGGACACGTTGGTCCAGTTGGCTCTGCATGACCACGTCGTTGTCGACGATCGCTACCACTTTATCGATGGACTGTACTGCGGCGTTGGCCGCAGTACCCAGGAACAGCGCGCCCAGCATCAGCGGGCGCAGACAATCAGAAAGCTTGGTCTTCACGTTCACGATAACCTTGAATGCCTTTGTCGAGGAAGCTCTCTACCTTGGCGCCAGTGAGGCCACCGAGTCCCTTCAGAACAATTTGGAGGAAGACGCCATGGTCGCCTTTTTCGTTTTGCGGAGCTTCCTGACTGAATTCGTCGTAGGAAACCCAGTAACGGTTGATCAGGCGCAATTTCCAGCAGCAGTTGTCGTACTCGAAACCACCGAAGGCTTCCAGGGTACGGTTGCGGTTGTAGTCGTACTGCCAGCGGCTGATTGCGTTCCACTGCGGAACGATCGGCCAGATGACCGAGAAGTCATGCTGCTGGATCTTGTAGTAGTCCTTCACATAGCCAGGCTGGCCCGGGGTGCCATAGTCGCCACCACCCACCGACCATTTACCGGTGTTCTGGTCGTAACGAACCTGGTCATTGCGATAGCGATAGCCGACGTTGATAACCTTGTTCGGGTTGTCTTCAGGCTGGTAATGGAACATCGCACTGCCGGACCGTGGGCTGCGGCTGTCCGGATCCCAGTTGTAGTCGGCCGTGGTGCGCCAATCGCGGTTCCAGCGGTATTCGTATTCCAGAGCGTACGGCGAAACGTTGGATTGCGCGTCGTCACGGGTCTTGGCGTCGATGCCTGGTAATTGGACTTCACGATCCTTGAAGTACAGGGCCTGACCAACACTGATGCGTTGACGTTCGAAACCGTCGTCTTCGATCCAGCGGCTGGTTACGCCCAGCGACAGTTTGTTCTCGTCGCCGACACGGTCGGAGCCGGAGAAGCGGTTGTCACGGAACAGCGATGCGTAATTGAAGGTGTATTCGCTGGTGTCGAACACTGGAATATCTTCTTGGTCCACCTCAGGTACATACAGGTAGAACAGACGTGGTTCCAGGGTCTGGCGGTAGTTCTTGCCAAAGAACGACGTGTTGCGGTCGAAGTAGAGGCCGCTGTCGACGCTGGCAATAGGTACGCCGCGATTCTGGTTGCTGTCGAACGTGCCGTTAAGCTTGCGTTGCTCTGGTGTCATCGCAGCGATCTGCGATTTACCGGTACCGTCCAGATCAAGTTGATACTGGGTGTACTGATATTTGAGCGATGGCTTCAGGAAGCCATATGTCCAGTTCATCGGCAGGCTGACACCTGGCTTCAGATTCAGACGATCGCCATTGGCACGGTCCAGGCCTCGAATGTTGTTGTCCAGACGAGGCTCTGTCGTAACGCCATCTTCCTGAGTAAATGTGCCAGTTTTCAAATCACGATCAAACCGCACAATCTCGGTCTCGTAATCGAAATTCAAACCTTCCGGATGATATGGCAGTTGACCATTGAAGGTGATCTGCGGCAGACGACCATACGGTGTGATGTTCGAAACAGTAGCCAGTTGGTACTGCTGAGCATTCAAACGTGCGGTGTAACTGTCGCCACGATAGGTGACCGAACCCTGCTGATTCACGAAGTCGCTGGACTTGACACCAATCTGATCGGTTTCCAGATCCTGGAAGTAATACGGATCGCTGATCTTGGTGTAGTCCACCTGGGTGAGCACGCGGGAGTCGAGACCGCCCTTGTGCTGCCAGTTGTACATGTAGCGGGTTTTTTCGTAATCGGTCTGCTTGCTGCGATCGGTGTTGTCGTCGTTGAGGTACGCAGCGCCGAACTGGCCTTCACTCGATTGGGTCAGATAACGGAACTCGCCTTCCACCAACATGCCACGCTTGCTCATGTAACGCGGGTACAACGTGGCATCGTAGTTCGGCGCCAGGTTGAAGTAGTACGGGGTTACCAGTGTGAAACCGGTATCGGTGCCGGTGCCAATGGTCGGCGGCAGGAAGCCCGACTGGCGACGGTCATCGATCGGGAAGTAGATGTACGGCGTGTACAGAATCGGAATGTCTTTTACGCGCAGCGTCACGTTGGTCGCGGTACCGAAGCCGGTGGCCGGGTTCAAGGTGATGTTGTTGCCCTTGAGCTGCCAGGCGTTGCTGTTCGGTTCGCACGTGGTGTACGTGCCGTCCTTCAAACGGATGATCGCGTTTTCGGCACGCTTGGCGTACAGCGCGCTACCGCGGATGCGCGATTTGTGCATCACGTATTCGGCGTTATCGACCTTGGCTTCACCGGTGTCGAGCTGCACATCGGCATGGTCGCCGACGATCAGTGCGCCGTTGTCGCGGATACGCACATCGCCATTGAGTTCGGCGCGGCTCTCGGCCTGATAAAGGCTGGCCTCGTCGGACTCGACCTGCATGCTGCCCTGACGCAGGACGACATCACCGGCCAGCGTACCGACTTGATCATCGGTGTTATAGCGCGAAGCTTTTGCGCCGATAAAGGTCGGTGCATCGCTTTTGTTCGTCTTGTCATTCATGCCAGGACGAGTGGGTTCGATGTAAGCACCAGAGCAGTAAGGACCGGTCTCGGCCAACTGGGCGGCGGTGAGCTTCTCGCGCGGAACCCAGTCGAGGTGACTGAAGTCTTCGCTACGGGATTTCAAACCACGGCCTTTGGCCTCGGTGACCAGCGCTGGCTTGGCGCCAGTGTCGGCAACCGAACCGTTATCGCTCGGGGCGTCGCCGGTAGCGCTGACGGCACTGCCGTCATGCACTGGACGTGGTGGCAATGCAGCCGCCGACGTCTTGGGCGCACAGTCCCAACCACCCGAAGCCGATACGGAGCAGTCATACTGCTCGGCGGCGACAACGAATTGACTGGCCAGAGGTTGCATAGCCAGCAGACTGCCGGTTATCAACAATGGAAATTTTTTACGAAACGCGGGGGATTTCAATGCCATCTTATTAGTCCGGGCTTCCTGCGTGCCATCTGCCCGCGGTGGTGGGCCGCACGCCTCTCGATGGTCTGAAAAAGATGCTGGATAATAAAGCATGACCCGCTTGACGGCTAGCGCCGTCGGAGACCCTTGCAATGCCTGACCAAGATGTACGCTTGCAACACCTGAAAGTTTGGCTCGATGAGCAGTTGGCAATCCTGTTTGCAGATCAGGGCTGGGGCGCCGTGCCCCCGGCCACGTTGACCGCGGCCAGTAGCGACGCGAGTTTTCGCCGCTACTTCCGCTGGGAAGGCGCGGGTCGCAGCTTCGTCGTGATGGACGCGCCGCCACCCCAGGAAAACTGCAAACCGTTCGTGGATATCGCCTTTTTGCTGGCGAAATCCGGAATAAATGTGCCAAAAATTTATGCCGAAGACCTCGATCGTGGATTTCTTTTGCTCAATGACCTGGGCAACAAGACCTATCTCGACGTAATTGACAGCGAAAATGCTGACGCATTGTTCAGCGATGCCCTGCAAGCGCTGTTGGCTTTTCAGCAGTTGCCGATGGTTGCGCCGCTGCCGAGTTACGACGTTGCGTTGTTGCGCCGTGAGCTGGAACTGTTCCCCGAGTGGTACGTAAAGCGTGAACTGGGCGTCGAACTCGATTCGACCCAACAGCAACAGTGGCAGCGCATCAGCGACTTGTTGATCGACAGTGCGCTGGCGCAACCCAAAGTGCTGGTGCACCGCGACTACATGCCGCGCAACCTGATGCTCAGCGAGCCGAACCCCGGCGTGCTGGATTTTCAGGATGCGGTCTATGGCCCGGTGACCTACGACGTGACCTGCCTGTTCAAGGACGCCTTCCTCAGTTGGCCTGAAGAACGCGTACGCGGCTGGCTGGAAAGTTACTGGCAGCAAGCCTCGGCGCTGAACATTCCGGTACAGCCGGACTTCGAAGACTTCCTGCGCGCCAGCGACCTGATGGGCGTGCAGCGACATCTGAAAGTCATCGGCATCTTCGCGCGGATCTGCCATCGCGATGGCAAGCCACGTTACCTCGCCGATGTGCCGCGTTTTTTCTCTTATATAGAAGCAGTGATCGCTCGCCGTCCCGAACTGGCAGAACTGCAAGCGCTGTTCACCAGCCTGCGTGGCGGAGCGAAGGCATGAAGGCAATGATTCTGGCGGCAGGCAAAGGCGAGCGCATGCGCCCGCTGACCCTGACCACTCCGAAACCGCTGGTGCGTGCCGGCGGCGTTCCGCTGATCGAGTATCACCTGCGCGCCCTCGCGGCGGCCGGCTTCAACGAAATCGTGATCAACCACGCCTGGCTCGGTCAGCAGATCGAGGATTACCTGGGCGACGGTTCGCAGTTTGGCTTGAGCATCCAGTACTCGCCGGAAGGCGAGCCGCTTGAAACCGGCGGCGGGATTTTCCGCGCGCTGCCGTTGCTTGGCGACGATGCGTTCCTGGTGGTCAACGGTGATATCTGGACCGATTACGACTTCAGCGTGCTGCACCAGCCGATCAACGGTTTGGCACATCTGGTGCTGGCGGATAACCCGGCGCATCACCCGACCGGCGATTTCTCGTTGGTGGAGGGGCGGGTCATTGACGGCAAACCGGATGCGGCGACGCTGACCTACAGCGGCATCGCCGTGCTGCATCCGCAGTTGTTCGATGGCTGCACTGAGGGTGCTTTCAAACTGGCGCCGCTACTGCGCAAAGCCATGGCGGACGGTGAGGTGACGGGCGAGCGTCTGAAAGGTCATTGGGTGGATGTCGGTACGCATGAGCGTCTGGCCGAAGCTGAAACCTTGATAGAAGCGAGCCGCTGATATGTTGTGGCCAGGGACTCTGATTGGAGCCGGGGCGGGTTTTGCAATCGCCAGCATTCCGGGGGCCATGCTTGGGGCGTTGTTGGGGCAGGCGCTGGATCGGCGTTTGCACTTGCAGAGCTGGGGGCATTTGCGGGAGAAACTCGGCGGTCGGCCGATGCTGCGCAACGACGAATTGTTGTTCGTCTTGCTCGGACGTTTGGCCAAGAGCGACGGACGAGTCGCGGACGGGCATATCCAGCAGGCGCGTAACGAGATGCGCGCGCTGGAAATGAGCGAACCGGCGATGCGTCGGGCAATTGTTGCGTTCAATCGCGGCAAGTCCGGCGGCGATAATCTGCGCGGATACCTGCGGCGTCTGAGTGCGCAGCCGCATGCGGCTGAAGGTGTGTTACGTGCGTGTTGGCGCATGGTCTGGGCGGACGGGCGGGCCGGCGTCAGTGAGCGTGAGTTGCTGGCGCAGTGGGGCAAATGGCTGGGCTGGACGCCTCAGCAGGTGCAAGCGCTGGCCAGCGATTACGAACCGGGCAAGCGGCCCATCGTCAGTGCAGCGGTGACTTATCAGGATGCGATGCGCCTGCTCGGCGTATCAGCGAATAGCGAACCGGCGCAGATCAAACGGGCTTATCGACGGCTGCTCAGTCGTCATCACCCGGACAAGATTGCCGGCAGCGGCGCGACACCGACGCAGGTGCGTGAGGCGACCGAGAGGACTCGGGAGTTGCACAGTGCGTATACGTTGATTCGTGAACGGCGGGATTTTCGTTAGCCGTTAGAGCTGGTTTGTCTGCACCGGCCTCTTCGCGAGCAAGCTCGCTCCCACAATTGATTTGTGTATACAGACCCAATGTGGGAGCGAGCTTGCTCGCGAATGAGGGCAATTCGGTCTATCTGTCAATCCGTGTTTTGCGGATTCAACCAGCCGCGCACCCGGCGGAACAACTGTTCCTGCTCGGCCTTGTTATCCGGCAGCGCCCTGAGCGCCACTTGGCTGTACGCCGGCGTCTTCAAACGCTTGCTTGCTTGCATACGCTCCAGCGCCGCGTTGCGATCCAGCGGTTTGTCCATGTAGAAAATATCCGCCGTCGGCAGCTTCAGCGTTGGCGTCAATTCCGCCAGTGGCGGCTTGGCCTTGGCCGGAGCTTGCGCGTCGACCATGACAAATTTCTCCACCTGCGCCGTCTGTCGCTCGCTCAGGTAACGCGCTGCCCAATAGGCGCCAGTTCCGTGGCCGAGCACAATAATGCGCCGTGCACTCTGCTGTTCGGCGTAGGCAATGGCGGCGTCGATCCGCGCGAAGATGCGTTCGGCATCGGCTTTGGACTGTTCTTCAGTCGTCTCGGCCACCACTTGATCGGCGACTTCCGCCTCACCGCCAGCCGCCTGTTCGATCGGTTGCGCTGTGGTGGCATCCTTACTGCCGGTTTCCGGCGCTTTCGGCGCCGCTGCGGCTTCGACTACGCGTGGCGCAATGGCATCGCTTTGCAGATCGGGCAGGGTAATACTCAGGCTGCTCCACTCGGCATTCGGCAATTTCTGTCGCAAAGGACCAATTGCCTGAGGCCAGTCAGCGGTCTCGCCCGCGCCCGGGACGATAATCACTGCGCCTTTGGGTTCAGCCGTGTTGGCTGGTTTCCACAGGGCCAGAAAGGTCTCGCTGGCGGCCTGCAACTGTTGCTGTTCTTGCGCTGGCACTTTACGTTCCAGTGCTGCGGCTTCTTCCTGACTACGCTCTAGCAATGGCTGGCGTTCGGCCGGTTTTTCTTCAGCGGGTTTTTCCTTGGCGGCGGCTGGGGCCGGATCGGCCGCGTTGACGGAAAACGCGCAAGGCAGGATCAGCGACAGGCACAATGCTGGCAGTGCCAGGCGGTAAACAGAGGGCATCGGTTATTCCAGGCCAGAAAGTATCCCGGCAGCCTAATGGGTTGGTCAGATTTTGTCAGTGTACGAGACTTCAATGAAGCGATTTTGCTGCCTGTGGGTTATCGGCTGTTTGTGGCTTCCCTTGATGGGCCGGGCGGCGCCTGCGCCACCGGCGCACATCGCGCAACTGTCGGCGAGTGAGCAGCAATGGCTCGCGCAGCACAAAGATTTGCGTGTCGGGCTGGTGTTGCAGGCGCCGTACGCGCAATACGACCGGCGCTTGCAGCGGTTGTCCGGGGCGAATGTCGAATTGATGAAGTTGCTGGCCCAGGCGCTCAATGTTGAGCTGAGCTGGCGTAATTTCCCGGATCTGGCGCAATTGGAAGCAGCGGTGCGCGATGGCGAAATCGACATCGCCCCGGGGCTGACCCAAACGCCCAGTGCGCTGCGCCTGTGGCAGTTCTCCGATCCGTACATGCGCGTGCCGCAACTGGTGGTCAGCGATCAGAAAGCCAGCGGCGTGGTGGATCTGGAAAAACTCGACGGTCAGACCCGCGTCGCCGTACGGATGCCAAGTACCACCGCCGACTATTTGCGCGGCAACTATCCCCAGTTGAACCTGCAAGGCGTGCCGCTGGAACGTCAGGCGTTGCAGTTGTTGTTGAGTCAGCAGGCGTCTTATGCGGTGGTCGATGAAGCGCAGCTCGGTCGACTGTCAGTGGAACCTGAGTTCGCTGAGCTGGTGGTGGTCGGCGACATTGGTCTGCCGCAGTTGCTGCGCGTGGCTTCGCGCCGGGATTGGCCGGAACTGGCCGGTATCGTCCAGAGCGCATTGCGTGCGATCCCGGCCAAGGATCTGGAACGCCTGCACAGTCAATGGTTACAACCGAAATACCCGCGGTTGTCGGAGTCGCCGGGGTTCTGGCAGAACCTCAGCCTGTTGTTCGCCGTCATGCTGCTCAGTTGCATGGCGATTGTGTTTTGGCTGCGCCGTCAGCAGCACAGCCTCGAACAGCGCCTGCTCGCCGCACGCGAAGACATTGCCTTGCGCGCAGCCAGTGAAGAGGCGCTGCGGCTGACGCAGTTTTCCATCGACCAAAGTACTGTCGGCATTCTTTGGGTCAACTGGGACAGCCACGTGCGCTACGCCAATCGGGCGGCGGAAAACATGCTCGGTTACCCATCAGGCGGGCTGATCGAGCGGCCGTTGATCGATTTCGAACCGGGTCTGCACATGGACCGTTGGCTCAACCTGTGGAAACGCGCGCGGGCCAGTGAAGAAGGGCCGCTGAGTTTCGAAACCAGTTGTGTGCGCGCCGATGGCAGTGTTTTGCCCGCGGACGTGTCGCTGAGTTTTCTGCGCTTTCGCGACAGTGAGTATCTGGTGGTATACCTCACCGACGTCACCGACCGCCGTCGGGCATTGGCCGCGTTGCAGGAAAGCGAGGCGCGGCTGCAAGGCATCGCCGCCAACGTACCGGGGCTGGTCTTTCGGCTGGAGCGGGCGCCGGTCACCGGGCAAATCGACTTTGCCTACATCTCCGAGGGCAGCGAGAGTCTGGTCGGTTATGCCCCGGCGGCCATTGCTCACCGTGACATGGGTCTGCGCAGTCTGGTGCATCCGGACGACAAGGCCAGTTATCACCAGACTCAGGATCAGGCGCTGGACACCGACAGCGACTGGTCGTGGCAGGGTCGAATCCTCACGCGCCAAGGCGTGCAGCGCTGGGCTGAAATCAAGGCGATCACCCGACAGCTTGAAGACGGTGCTTATGTCTGGGATGGCATTGTCTGGGACATCACCGAGAGCAAGCGCATCGAGCTGGAACTGGCGTCATCGCGTGAGCAATTGCGCGAACTGTCGGCGCACCTTGAAAGCGTGCGCGAGGAAGAGAAGGCGCGAATCGCCCGCGAGGTTCACGATGAACTGGGGCAGATGCTGACGGTGCTGAAACTGGAGACATCGATGTGCGAATTGGCCTACGCGCAACTCGACCCCGGTCTGCACGAGCGGTTGAACAGCATGAAACGCCTGATCGCCCAGTTGTTTCAGTTGGTGCGCGATGTGGCGACGGCGCTGCGGCCGCCGATTCTCGATGCCGGGATTGCATCGGCCATCGAGTGGCAGGCGCGACGGTTCGAGGCGCGTACGCAGATCCCGTGTCTGGTGCAGGTGCCGGACAATCTGCCGCCGCTCAGTGATGCCAAGGCGATTGGCTTGTTCCGGATTCTCCAAGAGGCGCTGACCAATGTGATGCGTCATGCCCAGGCGCATACTGTGGAACTGACGCTGGTGCTGGAAGGCGACGAATTGTGTCTGACGGTCAGCGATGATGGCGTAGGATTTGTCGCCGCGGCAGGTCGGCCAACTTCGTTTGGTTTGGTAGGTATGCGTGAGCGGGTGCTGATCATGGGCGGGCGGTTGACGCTTGAGAGTGAGCCGGGGGAGGGCACCAGTCTGAATGTGTGGGTGCCGGTGAGTGAGGTCTGATTTTTGCGGTGTCAATGCCGGCCTCTTCGCGAGCAAGCTCGCTCCCACATTCGACCTGTGTACATCATCCACTGTGGGAGCGAGCTTGCTCGCGAATGATCTTGGCTCTGAGGTAAGAGGAGAAGAACGTGATCCGTGTACTGGTAGCCGAAGACCACACCATCGTCCGCGAAGGCATCAAGCAATTGATCGGCCTGGCCAAGGATCTGCTGGTGGTGGGGGAGGCGAGCAATGGTGAACAATTGCTCGAGACCCTGCGCCATGTGCCGTGCGAGGTAGTGTTGCTCGACATTTCCATGCCCGGGGTCAATGGGCTGGAAGCAATCCCGCGAATCCGTGCGCTGAATAATCCGCCAGCGATTCTGGTGCTGTCGATGCACGACGAAGCGCAAATGGCCGCGCGTGCACTGAAGGTCGGTGCCGCTGGGTATGCGACCAAGGACAGTGATCCGGCGCTGCTGCTCACTGCCATTCGTAAAGTTGCGGCGGGCGGGCGTTATATCGATCCGGATCTGGCCGACCGCATGGTCTTCGAAGTCGGCCTGACTGATTCGCGGCCGCTGCATTCGCTGTTGTCCGAACGCGAGTTCTCGGTGTTCGAACGCCTGGCCCAGGGCGCCAACGTCAACGACATCGCCCAGCAACTGGCCCTCAGCAGCAAAACCATCAGCACGCACAAGGCGCGGCTGATGCAGAAGCTCAACATCACCTCGCTGGCGGAACTGGTCAAATACGCCATGGAGCACAAACTCCTTTAGTCATACTGCAAAACTGTGGGAGCTGTCATATCCATTTGCGACACCCTGCAAATCCGCTTTGGCCTGTTCTTGCGGCTCGCAGCTTCTCGCCCACCGCTGCCATGTCCAATCGCGCCATCCTTGTAGGGCAATCCCTACCCCAATCCTTCCATCCGGCTGAGGCGATTCTCTCCTGCGCCCCGATTTGCGTGCCTGTCAGCAACCACTAGGCTGGATACACAAGCAGTCATCAACAACAAAGGTGTGGGTATGAGCCAGGTCGATACAAGCGCAGGGGTCAGTGATGTGCTGGTCAGCTTTCGTGGAGTGCAGAAGAGCTACGACGGCGAGAACCTGATCGTCAAAGACCTCAACCTGGACATTCGCAAAGGCGAATTCCTCACCCTGCTCGGGCCATCCGGCTCCGGCAAGACCACCAGCCTGATGATGCTCGCCGGTTTCGAAACGCCGACCGCCGGTGAAATTCTCCTGGCCGGGCGCTCGATCAACAATGTGCCGCCGCACAAGCGCGATATCGGCATGGTGTTCCAGAACTACGCGCTGTTTCCGCACATGACCGTGGCCGAAAACCTCGCGTTCCCGTTGAGCGTGCGTGGCCTGAACAAGAGCGATGTCAGCGACAAGGTCAAGAAAGTCCTGAGCATGGTCCAGCTCGACGCCTTCGCCCAGCGTTATCCGGCGCAATTGTCTGGCGGTCAGCAGCAACGTGTGGCGCTGGCCCGTGCGTTGGTGTTCGAACCGCAATTGGTGCTGATGGACGAACCCCTCGGCGCCCTCGACAAACAGCTGCGTGAACACATGCAGATGGAGATCAAACACCTGCACCAGCGCCTCGGCGTGACCGTGGTCTACGTGACCCACGATCAGGGCGAAGCGCTGACCATGTCTGATCGCGTCGCCGTGTTCCATCAGGGCGAAATCCAGCAGATCGCGCCGCCGCGCAGCCTCTACGAAGAACCGAAGAACACCTTCGTTGCCAACTTCATCGGCGAGAACAACCGCCTAAACGGCCGTCTGGTCAGCCAAAACGGCGAGCGCTGCGTGGTCGAGTTGGGCCGTGGCGAGAAAGTCGAGGCGCTGGCGGTCAACGTCGGTAAGACCGGCGAACCGGTGACCCTGTCGATCCGTCCGGAGCGCGTCAGCCTCAACGGTTCCAGTGACCAATGCGTCAACCGCTTCTCAGGGAGGGTGGCGGAATTCATCTATCTGGGCGACCACGTCCGGGTGCGCCTGGAAGTCTGCGGCAAGACTGACTTCTTCGTGAAACAACCGATTGCCGAGCTCGATCCAGGGCTCAGCGTCGGCGACGTGGTTCCGCTTGGCTGGCAGGTCGAGCACGTTCGCGCGCTTGATCCGCTTTTAGAGGCGAACTGATCGCCCCCCGGCAATACCAACACCAACCCTGCACGTGGAGAGAACAATAAATGTTGAGATCCCTGAAGTTCACCGCCCTGACCCTGGGCCTGATGGGTGCGGCGAGCGCAATGGCCGCTGGCCCGGATTTGACCGTGGTGTCGTTTGGCGGGGCGAACAAGGCTGCGCAAGTCAAAGCCTTCTATGCACCGTGGGAAGCGGCGGGCAACGGCAAGATCGTTGCTGGCGAGTACAACGGCGAGATGGCCAAGGTCAAAGCCATGGTCGACACCAAGAGCGTGTCGTGGGATCTGGTGGAAGTTGAATCGCCAGAACTGTCCCGTGGTTGCGATGAAGACATGTTCGAGCAACTTGACCCTGCGCTGTTCGGCAAGACCGAAGACTACGTCAAAGGCGCGATCCAGCCGTGCGGCGTTGGCTTCTTCGTCTGGTCGACGGTACTTGCGTACAACGCCGACAAGCTGAAAACCGCGCCAACCAGCTGGGCCGATTTCTGGGACACCAAGAAATTCCCGGGCAAACGTGGCCTGCGCAAAGGCGCCAAGTACACCCTCGAATTCGCTTTGATGGCCGACGGTGTGGCACCGAAAGACGTCTACAAGGAGCTGGCCAGCAAGGGCGGTCAGGATCGTGCGTTCAAGAAGCTCGATGAGCTGAAACCAAGCATCCAGTGGTGGGAAGCCGGCGCGCAACCGCCGCAGTATCTCGCTTCCGGTGACGTGGTCATGAGCTCGGCCTACAACGGTCGCATTGCTGCGGTGCAGAAAGAATCCAACCTGAAAGTGGTGTGGAACGGTGGCATCTACGACTTCGATGCATGGGCCATCCCGAAAGGTCTGGACGCCAAGCGTGCTGAAGCGGCGAAGAAATTCATCGCCTTCTCGGTGCAGCCGCAGCAGCAGAAGATCTACTCGGAAAACATCGCCTACGGCCCGGCCAACACTCAAGCCGTACCGCTGCTGGCCAAGGAAGTCCTGAAAGACATGCCGACCACCCCGGAAAACATCGCCAACCAGGTGCAGATCGACGTCAGCTTCTGGGCTGACAACGGCGAGCAACTGGAACAGCGCTTCAACTCCTGGGCTGCGAAGTAACCCGAGGGCTTGCCCTCCTGTGGGAGCGAGCTTGCTCGCGAAGGCGTCAGTACATGCACCATTGATGTCGACTGACACTCTGCTTTCGCGAGCAAGCTCGCTCCCACATTTGGATCTGTGTGCATCAATCGAACGAGGTGGTTCGTCACCTCTGTAACGATCAAAGATTTGCGGAGTACGTCATGGCCATCGCCGTTCCCCTGAACGAGGGCGCCAGCCCCACCTTGAAGCAGAAGCTCAAGCGCGCCGAGCGGCTCAACCGCTGGAAAGCGCAGGCGCTGATTGCGCCGCTGGTGATTTTCCTGCTGCTGGTGTTTCTGGTGCCGATCGTGGCGCTGCTCTACAAAAGCGTCGGCAACCCGGAAGTGGTCGGCGGCCTGCCGCGCACCGTGGCCGCCATCGCCAGTTGGGACGGCCGTGGCCTGCCCGCTGAACCCGTCTACAAAGCGGCGAGCGAAGACCTCGCCGAGGCGCGCAAAAACCAGACTTTGGGCGATTTGTCCAAGCGCTTGAACATGGAGTTGGCCGGCTATCGCAGCCTGCTGACCAAAACTGCCCGGGCGCTGCCATTCGCCAGCGAACCGGCCTCTTATAAAGCAGCACTGGAAGCACTCGACGAGCGTTGGGGCGACCCGGCCTACTGGCAAGCGGTCAAACGCAACACTAGCAACATCACCGCGTATTACCTGCTGGCATCGGTCGATCACCGTATCGATGACCTCGGCGAAATCGCCCCGGCCACCCCGGATCAGGCGATCTACCTCGACATCTTCGCCCGTACCTTCTGGATGGGCCTGGTCATCACCGTGATTTGCCTGGTGCTCGCGTATCCGTTGGCGTACTTGCTGGCTAATCTGCCGTCGCGTCAGAGCAACCTGCTGATGATTCTGGTGCTGCTGCCATTCTGGACGTCGATTCTGGTGCGAGTGGCGGCGTGGATTGTGTTGCTGCAATCGGGCGGCCTCATCAACAGCGGGCTGATGGCGATGGGCATCATCGATAAGCCGCTGGAACTGGTATTCAACCGCACGGGCGTCTATATCTCGATGGTGCACATCCTGCTGCCGTTCATGATCCTGCCGATCTACAGCGTGATGAAAGGCATCTCGCCCACCTACATGCGCGCTGCGATCTCGCTGGGCTGCCATCCGTTTGCGAGTTTCTGGCGGGTGTACTTCCCGCAGACTTACGCAGGTGTCGGCGCCGGTTGCCTGTTGGTGTTCATCCTTGCCATCGGCTACTACATCACCCCGGCGCTGCTCGGTAGCCCGAACGATCAGATGGTCAGTTACTTCGTCGCCTTCTACACCAACACCAGCATCAACTGGGGCATGGCCACTGCGCTGGGTGGCTTGTTGCTGCTGGCGACCGTAGTGCTTTATCTGATCTACAGCTGGCTGGTGGGCGCCAGTCGCCTGCGCCTGAGCTAAGGGGAATTTGAAATGCTGAGTCCTTACATGTCGCCCATCGAACGGGTGTGGTTCTACAGCTTGCGGATCCTCTGCGGCTTGATTCTGCTGTTCCTGATTCTGCCGGTGCTGGTGATCATTCCGCTGTCGTTCAACTCGGGCAGTTTTCTGGTGTACCCGCTGCAAGGCTTCTCGCTGCAGTGGTACCACGACTTTTTCGCTTCGGCAGAATGGATGCGCGCGCTGAAGAACAGCATCATCGTCGCCCCGGCCGCGACCGTGCTGGCAATGATTTTCGGCACGCTGGCCGCCATTGGCCTGACCCGCGGCGACTTCCCCGGCAAGGCGCTGGTAATGGCGCTGGTGATTTCGCCGATGGTGGTGCCGGTGGTGATCATCGGTGTGGCGAGCTATCTGTTCTTCGCGCCGCTGGGCTTGGGCAACAGTTTTTTCTCGCTGATCGTGGTGCATGCGGTGCTGGGTGTGCCGTTCGTGATCATCACTGTTTCGGCGACGTTGCAGGGGTTCAACCATAATCTGGTGCGTGCCGCCGCGAGCCTTGGTGCGTCTCCGCTGACTGCGTTCCGCCGCGTGACCCTGCCGCTGATTGCGCCGGGGGTGATTTCCGGGGCGCTGTTTGCGTTTGCGACTTCGTTTGATGAAGTGGTGGTGACGCTGTTTCTCGCGGGGCCCGAGCAGGCGACGTTGCCTCGGCAGATGTTCAGCGGGATTCGCGAGAACCTGAGCCCGACGATTGCGGCTGCGGCGACTTTGTTGATTGCGTTCTCGGTCATTCTGTTGCTGACGCTGGAATGGCTGCGAGGGCGTAGCGAGAAACTGCGTACTGCTCAGGTTTAGTGGTTACCTTTAGATCCATTCCCCTCACCCCAGCCCTCTCCCAAAGGGAGAGGGGGAAAGGGAGCCGATTTGCGTGGTTTTCAAACCCGAGTTCGACTCGATATTCCATGTCGGTATAACTCGCAAGAACTGCTCGGTCAGTCCCCTCTCCCTCCGGGAGAGGGCTAGGGTGAGGGGCTCTTGGTCTTGCTATCAATTGACCATTCACCACCTGAATAGCAGACAACCCCAAATCCCCAGCTAATCTTGTGCCCAGCTCCCACATCTATAAGAGGCTGCGCACGATGAGTCTTTCCCAGTTCAAAATCGCTCACAAACTGATCACCGGCGCCGGGGCCATCGAGCAACTGGCGGCCGAACTCACTCGCCTCGATATCGACAATCCGCTTATCGTCACCGACGCCGCGCTGGTCAAGTCCGGCACCGTCGAGCTGGCTCTGTGCCAATTGGGCGGGCGCGAGTACGAGATTTTCGACCGCGTGCTGCCGGATCCGGAAATCGCTATCGTCGAAGACTGCATGCGCGCCTACCGCGAGGGCGGGCATGACGGTTTGATCGGCCTCGGTGGCGGCAGTGCCATCGACATCGCCAAAAGTGTCGCGGCGTATGCCGGTTACCACGGCGCGCTGGAGGATTTGTTCGGCGTCGACCAGGTGCCACGCAAAGGCCCGCCGCTGATCGCCATCCCCACCACCGCCGGCACCGGCTCGGAAGTGACCAACGTTGCCATTCTTTCGGACAAAGTCGCGCAACTGAAGAAGGGCATCGTCAGCGACTATCTATTACCGGACGTCGCGCTGGTCAGCCCGCAGATGACCCTGACTTGCCCGCGCAGCGTCACCGCTGCCAGTGGCGTCGATGCGCTGGTGCACGCGATCGAATCCTATCTGTCGGTCAACGCATCGCCAATCACCGATTCCCTCGCCATTGGCGCAATCAAACTGATCGCCAGCGCCTTGCCCAAGGCCTACGCGAACGGCGCCAATCTGCAAGCGCGCGAAGACATGGCCACCGCAAGCCTGATGGCCGGTATGGCGTTCGGCAATGCCGGGGTCGGCGCGGTGCATGCGCTGGCGTATCCGCTGGGCGGGCGATTCAACATTGCCCACGGCGTCAGTAACGCCTTGCTGCTGCCGTATGTGATGACCTGGAACAAGATGGCCTGCGTCGAGCGCATGCAGGATATTGCCGAAGCCATGGGGGTGAAGACCGCGCATCTGAGTCTCAACGAGGCAGCGGACAAAGCCGTGCAGGCCATGACCGATCTGTGCGCGGCGGTGGAAATTCCTGCCGGGCTGCGCAGTTTTGGCGTGCCCGAAGAAGCGATCCCGGCCATGGCCGTGGAGGCCGCGGGCATCGAGCGTCTGATGCGTAACAACCCGCGCAAGCTCAGCGCTGCGGATATCGAGAAGATTTACCGCGCGGCGTACTGATCCGCCGTCGACTATCGGTCATGGCACAACCCAATCATCGCGGTCACGGTGCGCGCGCGGAAACTTGAGGTATACAATGCGCGCCATCGTGATTTAGCTCAGAAAAGGTGCGTCATGCAGCCCTTCGTAATTGCTCCGTCGATTCTCTCCGCCGACTTTGCCCGCCTCGGCGAAGAAGTGGACAACGTCCTCGCCGCTGGCGCCGACTTCGTCCACTTCGATGTCATGGACAACCACTACGTGCCCAACCTGACCATCGGCCCGATGGTGTGCGCGGCACTGCGCAAGTACGGCGTTACCGCGCCAATCGACGCGCACCTGATGGTCAGCCCGGTGGATCGCATTGTTGGCGACTTCATCGAAGCCGGCGCGACTTACATCACCTTCCACCCGGAAGCCACGCTGCACGTCGATCGCTCGCTGCAACTGATCCGCGAGGGCGGCTGCAAATCCGGTCTGGTGTTCAACCCGGCGACCCCGCTGGACGTGCTCAAGTACGTCATCGACAAAGTCGACATGGTCTTGCTGATGAGCGTCAATCCGGGTTTCGGCGGGCAGAAGTTCATTCCCGGCACCCTCGACAAACTGCGCGAAGCACGGGCGATCATCGATGCGTCGGGCCGTGACATCCGTCTGGAAATTGATGGCGGCGTCAACGTTAACAACATCCGTGAAATCGCCGCCGCTGGCGCCGACACCTTTGTCGCCGGCTCGGCGATCTTCAATGCGCCGAACTATCAGGACGTCATCGACAAGATGCGCTCCGAACTGGCGCTGACTCGTCCATGAGTGGTTTTGAGCAGCTGTTCCCGGGCAAACTGCCACGGTTGGTGATGTTCGATCTGGATGGCACGCTGATCGACTCGGTTCCCGACCTGGCGGCAGCGGTGGACAACATGCTGCTCAGCCTCGGCCGCCAGCCTGCGGGCATCGAGTCGGTGCGCGAGTGGGTGGGCAACGGCGCGCCGGTATTGGTGCGTCGGGCTCTGGCCGGCGGCATCGATCATTCGGCGGTGGATGACGTCGAGGCCGAACACGCGCTGGAAGTGTTCATGGACGCCTACGGCGCTAGCCATGAACTGACCGTGGTTTATCCGGGCGTGCGCGACACCCTCAAATGGCTGCAAAAGCAGGGCGTGGCCATGGCGCTGATCACCAACAAGCCGGAGCGTTTCGTCGCGCCGTTGCTGGATCAGATGAAGATCGGCCGCTACTTCAAGTGGATCATCGGCGGCGATACCCTGCCGCAGCAGAAACCTGATCCGGCGGCGCTGTTCTTCGTGATGAAAATGGCCAACATCCCGGCCTCGCAATCGCTGTTCGTCGGCGACTCGCGCAGCGACGTGCTGGCGGCGAAAGCGGCGGGGGTCAAGTGTGTGGCGCTGAGCTACGGCTACAACCACGGCCGACCGATTGCCGAGGAATCCCCGGCATTGGTGATCGACGATCTGCGCAAGCTAATTCCCGGTTGCCTGGATCTGGCCGGTGGGATAACGTTGCCCGACGCTGTTCAACCCCCTTCTGGAAACGCCATCGTGGTGGTCACCCGCAAACTCTGGATGAAAGTCATCAAGGCCCTGGCCCGCTGGCGTTGGCGCGCCTGACTTGTTCCTGGCCGGCCTGCCGGCGCGTTTGCACACCTGACTGATGACACCTCACACCACGAGGCACCCTATGATCCGCGAAGAATTCCTGCGCTTGGCCGCTGACGGCTACAACCGCATTCCGTTGGCCTGCGAAACCCTGGCCGATTTCGACACGCCGCTGTCGATCTACCTGAAACTGGCCGACAAGCCCAACTCCTACCTGCTCGAATCGGTGCAGGGCGGCGAAAAATGGGGCCGTTATTCGATCATCGGCCTGCCGTGCCGCACCGTGCTGCGGGTTCACGACCATCACGTCAGCATCACCGTCGATGGCGTCGAGACCGAAAGCCACGACGTCGAAGACCCACTGGCCTTCGTCGAAACCTTCAAGGCCCGCTACAACGTGCCGACCATCGCCGGTCTGCCGCGTTTCAACGGTGGTCTGGTCGGTTATTTCGGTTACGACTGCGTGCGCTATGTCGAGAAGCGTTTGGGCAAATGCCCGAACCCGGATCCACTGGGCGTGCCGGACATTTTGCTGATGGTCTCCGATGCGGTCGTCGTGTTCGACAACCTTGCCGGCAAGGTGCACGCGATTGTACTGGCTGATCCGGCGCAGGCGGATGCCTACGAGCAAGGTCAGGCGCGTTTGCAGGAATTGCTCGAGCAACTGCGCCAGCCGATTACTCCGCGTCGCGGCCTCGACTTCAGCAAGCAGCAGTCGGCCGACCCGGTGTTCCGCTCCAGTTTCACCCAGAACGATTACGAAAAAGCCGTCGAGACCATCAAGGAATACATCCTTGCCGGTGACTGCATGCAGGTCGTGCCGTCGCAGCGCATGTCGATCGACTTCAAGGCTGCGCCGATCGACCTGTACCGCGCACTGCGTTGCTTCAATCCGACGCCGTACATGTACTTCTTCAACTTCGGCGACTTCCATGTCGTCGGCAGTTCGCCGGAAGTGCTGGTGCGGGTCGAAGACAACCTGATCACCGTGCGCCCGATTGCCGGTACTCGCCCACGCGGCGCGACCGAAGAAGCGGATCTGGCGCTGGAAGTAGACTTGCTGTCGGATGACAAAGAGATCGCCGAGCACTTGATGCTGATCGATCTGGGTCGTAACGATACGGGGCGCGTCTCGGAAATCGGTTCGGTGAAACTCACCGAAAAAATGGTCATCGAGCGTTATTCCAACGTGATGCACATCGTGTCCAACGTTACCGGTCAGTTGAAGGAAGGCCTGACGGCGATGGACGCGCTACGAGCGATTCTGCCGGCGGGCACTTTGTCCGGTGCGCCGAAGATTCGTGCGATGGAAATCATCGATGAGCTGGAACCGGTCAAGCGTGGCGTGTATGGCGGCGCGGTCGGTTACTTCGCGTGGAACGGCAACATGGACACGGCGATTGCGATTCGCACCGCGGTGATCAAGGACGGCGAGCTGCATGTGCAGGCCGGTGGCGGCATCGTCGCCGATTCGGTGCCGGCGCTGGAATGGGAAGAAACCCTGAACAAACGCCGCGCGATGTTCCGCGCCGTGGCACTGGCCGAGCAAACGCCGGACGCCTGAGACTGCACCACAACCTGTGGGAGCGAGCTTGCTCGCGAAAGCGGCGTGTCAGCTGACATTAATGGCGACTGACACGCCCTCTTCGCGAGCAAGCTCGCTCCCACATTCGATTTGTGTGTAGCCATAAAAAAGCGGCGCCTTGTGAGGGCGCCGCTTTTTTATACCTGCGATTTAGAAATCCAACACCACCCCAACGTTGATCCCTTGCTGGGTAAAGTCATCATCCTTGCGAACATTGTAGCTGGCACGCAGCGCCAGGTCTTTGGTGAGGTTGTGGCTCACGCCCAGGTTCAAGCGATTGAGGTTGGTCTGCGGGGTATAGCCTTCCAGGGTGTAGTGGTTGCCCGGCAGGCTGTTGAGATTCATCGTCACATCCTGGGCGTCATCGTTGTACTCACGCTCGTGAGCCAATTCACCGAACACCTGGGTTTGCGAAGTGATCTGGTATTTGCCCTGAATCCCGAGACCGAGACGCCGGGAGATGCGCGACTGATCATCGAATGTCAGCGCGGTGGAGTCAGCGCCGTCCTCTGAATAACCATCGACCTCGACCTTGGCGAAATCAGCACTCACGAAGGGTGACAGGTGCCATGGGCTGCTCGCCTCTGGCGCGATGTCGTAACCCACGCGTCCGCTGAAGGCCAACACATAGCCGTCGGTGTCGCCTTTCTCGCCGCGCTCGTTCGCCCCCAACTGGAATTTACGCTTGAGGCTGTCGTAATCCAGGTGCCCGGCGGTCACGGCCGCGTCACCCCACCAGCGGTTCTGCTGGTACTGGGCGAAAGCGGTGCCCATGTAGGTGTTCAGCTTGTAGTCGGAATCATGCTCGCCAGCTTCGAGTTTCTGGTTGTAGAACCCGGCCGCCAGGCCAACGCGCCAGGCGTCGTTGAGGCGGTAGCTGCCACCGATGTTCAAGTTGTAGCCATTGCCGTCGGCGCTGGCGCCGCTGTCCTGAGAGTCGAAGTCCTGATGCTGGCCGCCGCCGGCGACAATCGCGCGCCATTGGCCAACGCCTTGCCAGTTTTGCCAGTCGGCCAGCCACTGGTTGCGCAGTTCATCCTGATGCGAGCGCAGGGTGCCTTGCGCCATCTCTGGCAACAGGGTCGCTTCCCACGGCGCGGCCAACAGCGAGTAAGCGTAATCGGCGATCAGACGCTGGCCGGCTTCGGTGGGGTGAACTGCATCGTTGTAGATCAGCTTGGTCGGGTCTGGCGTCGCACTGTTGATCCCGTACCGGGCATTTTCGGTGCAGCCGTTGCCGCTGAAGCAGGTGGCGCTGAGGTTCTGGTCGGTGGCCAGACCGAACTGGCCCGGGTTGGCAAACGACTCTTTGAGCAGCACCGGAATGTTCAGTGGGATCACGTTGGCGTTGACGCGCTGCAACTGGCTGACCAGTTCGGTGTTGAACTGATTGCTGAGCTGGGACGTGAGCGCTTGCAGTGGAGTGCCATTGAAGGCCGGGGTGAAGCCGATGTCCGGCAGCAGCCATACCATGATGTAACGGGCGCCGGCTTGTTGCAGGGTTTGCGCGCTGCTCGCCAGACGATCAGCCGCAGCGCTGGCCTGTGGCAGACTGGTCACGCGCCCCTGAAGGAAGTCATTGCCGCCCCCCGAGAGGTAATACAACGCATTCGGATCGGCGCGAAAGCCGTTCGACGGCAGGTAACCGGCGCGGGTGCGTTCACCGGTGGCGGATTGCGTAGTGATCGAATCGAGAATCTGGTCGGTGCGATAGCCGCCTACCGCCCAGTTGCTACCATCGGCCAGCCCGTCGCTCGCGCGTACTGCCGATGACGAGGACGCCGTCTGATCCGGCGAGAACCCCAGTTTGCCGCCGAGGATCTGCGTCGCATTGAGCGAGCGCAATTCGCCGCTGCCATCCAGATACACCGGGCCGGTGCGGTTGGTGTAGCGCTGGGTGGCGCCGTCCGGGCCGCCGCTGTCGCTAAAGGTGCCGGCGTCATTGAGGCTGTCGCCGAAAACAATGAAATTCGAATAAGGATTGGGCGCGGCATTCGCCTGCGCACAGGCCAATGCGAGCAAGCAGCTGGCCAGCGGTACAAACAACGTCTGTTTGATCATGAGCAAGTCCGTTTATTTATTGTTGTAGGTGAACAAAACGACAGTACCAAAAACTTCCGGCCTTTTGCCATCGGTCGCGAATCCTCCTCTGGATTTATCCCCCACAGGCCCGGCCATATTGCACGCTCCGCCCAGCTAAGTTACTGTGCTGGAACGTATGAACGAGACCTTCCCCGTGTTGATCACCAGCAAACTTCTGGATCAAGTCATCAAGGCACACGCCCGTTGGCGTTGGCGCGCCTGAATCTTTTCTGCCGGCCCGGCCGGATCTGTATCGCTTTGCCTTCCTTGCTCGTTTGAATTGCCGCTTTGCCGACGCCCCTTGTGCGTCCGACATCGTGCAGCGCCCTGCGGGCAAGTCATCTGAAGGCTGTCTTCAAGTCAGAATTCAAGAGGTTCGAAACGCCATGTTGCTGATGATCGACAACTACGACTCCTTTACTTACAACGTTGTGCAATACCTCGGCGAGCTGGGTGCCGAAGTCAAAGTCGTGCGCAACGACGAATTGACCATCGCCGAAATCGAAGCGCTTAACCCCGAGCGCATCGTGGTGTCCCCCGGCCCTTGCACGCCGACCGAAGCCGGTATTTCCATCGAGGCTATCAAGCACTTCGCCGGCAAACTGCCGATTCTTGGCGTCTGCCTCGGCCACCAGTCTATCGGCCAGGCCTTTGGCGGCGACGTGGTGCGCGCCCGCCAGGTAATGCACGGTAAGACTAGTCCGGTATTCCATGAGGACAAGGGCGTTTTCGCTGGCCTGAATCATCCGCTGACAGTCACCCGCTACCACTCGCTGATCGTCAAGCACGATACTTTGCCCGATTGCCTGGAACTGACCGCGTGGACGCAACACGATGACGGCTCAGTCGACGAAATCATGGGCCTGCGTCACAAGACCCTGAACATTGAGGGCGTACAGTTCCACCCCGAGTCGATCCTGACTGAGCAGGGCCATGAACTGTTTGCCAACTTCCTCAAACAAACCGGCGGCACGCGCTAAGGACTTCCCATGAATATCAAGACAGCCCTGAGCCGTATCGTCGAGCACCTCGACCTCAGCACCGAAGAAATGCGCGATGTGATGCGCGAAATCATGACCGGCCAATGCAGCGACGCGCAGATTGGCGCGTTCATGATGGCCATGCGCATGAAAAGCGAAAGCATCGACGAGATTGTCGGCGCCGTGTCGGTCATGCGTGAGCTGGCCGATCAAGTCGAACTGAAGACTCTCGACGGTGTGGTCGATGTGGTTGGCACCGGCGGTGACGGCGCGAACATTTTCAACGTGTCCACCGCCTCTTCGTTTGTGGTTGCCGCTGCCGGTTGCACCGTGGCCAAGCACGGCAATCGTGCGGTCTCGGGCAAGAGCGGCAGCGCCGACTTGCTCGAAGCAGCCGGTATCTACCTCAATCTGACGCCGGTTCAAGTCGCCCGTTGCATCGACAACGTCGGCATCGGTTTCATGTTTGCCCAGACCCATCACAAAGCCATGAAGTACGCCGCCGGCCCGCGCCGCGATCTCGGCCTGCGTACGCTGTTCAACATGCTCGGCCCGCTTACGAATCCGGCCGGTGTGAAACATCAGGTGGTGGGTGTGTTTACTCAGGCCTTGTGCCGGCCTCTGGCCGAAGTCTTGCAGCGTCTGGGCAGTAAACATGTGCTGGTGGTGCATTCGAAGGACGGTCTGGACGAGTTCAGTCTCGCCGCGCCGACTTTTGTCGCCGAGCTGAAAAACAACGAAATCACCGAATATTGGGTCGAGCCGGAAGATCTGGGCATGAAGAGCCAGAGCCTGCACGGCTTGTCGGTCGATGGCCCGGAAGCGTCGCTGGCGCTGATCCGCGATGCACTGGGCAAGCGTAAAACCGAAAACGGCCAGAAAGCCGCTGAAATGATTGTGCTCAACGCCGGTGCAGCGCTGTATGCCGCCGACGTCGCCAGCAGTTTGAAACAGGGCGTGGAGCTTGCGCACGACGCCCTGCACACCGGCCTCGCTCGGGAGAAACTCGAGGAGCTGGGTGCCTTTACCGCGGTATTCAGAGTGGAGAATGAGGGATGAGTGTACCGACGGTTCTGGAAAACATTCTGGCCCGCAAAGTTCAGGAAGTCGCCGAGCGTAGCGCCCGCGTGAGCCTGAGCGAGCTGGAAAGTCTGGCCAAGGCGGCCGATGCACCCCGTGGATTTGCCCAGGCATTGCTGGCGCAGGCCAAGAAGAAACAACCGGCGGTGATTGCCGAAATCAAGAAAGCCTCGCCGAGCAAAGGCGTGATCCGCGAGAACTTCGTTCCGGCCGACATCGCCAAAAGCTACGAGAAGGGCGGGGCGACTTGTCTTTCGGTGCTGACCGACATCGATTACTTCCAGGGCGCCGACGCGTATCTGCAACAGGCTCGCACTGCGTGCATGCTGCCGGTGATCCGCAAGGACTTCATGATCGATCCGTACCAGATCGTCGAAGCCCGCGCACTGGGTGCCGACTGTGTGCTGTTGATCGTCTCCGCGCTGGACGATGTGAAAATGGCCGAACTGGCTGCGGTGGCCAAAGGCGTCGGTCTCGATGTGCTGGTGGAAGTGCACGACGGTGATGAACTGGAGCGCGCGTTGAAAACACTCGACACACCACTGGTCGGGGTCAACAACCGCAACCTGCATACCTTCGACGTCAGCCTGGAAACCACCCTCGATTTGTTGCCGCGTATTCCGCGCGATCGTCTGGTGATCACCGAGAGCGGCATCCTCAATCGTGCCGATGTCGAGCTGATGGAAATCAGCGACGTTTATGCGTTTCTGGTCGGCGAGGCATTCATGCGTGCGGAGAGCCCGGGCACTGAATTGCAGCGTCTGTTTTTTCCGGAACGAGGCGTTTCGATCAGCGGTTCGACGCTCGACTGATTCCTACAGACCGAGTCGATCCATTCGCGAGCAAGCTCGCTCCCACATTGGAAAACATTCCCCTGTGGGAGCGAGCTTGCTCGCGAATAGGCCTTCAAAACCAATAGAGATTCCAAGCCTGCCGGAGTCGTTAATGTCGTTGCCAACCTCCCTCACTATCGAAGCCGGCCTGCAAGCCGAACAGGATCTACTGGCCTCAGTCTGCGCCGGTCATTCAGAGTTCGGCCTTCTATTCTGGCAACCCAATGACCGCGCGCTGGTCATGCCTCGTCGTCTCAATCGTCTACCCGGTTTCGATCACGCCTGTGAAGTCTCCGCCGCCGCCGGCTGGCCAGTGCTCCTTCGCGAGACGGGCGGTGAACCTGTCCCGCAATCCGCTTCGACCATCAACATCGCACTGGTCTACGCACCACCGCGCAGCGAAGGCGATCTGAATCGCATCGAAACGGGCTACCGGCGTCTTTGCGATCCGATTTGTCAGTTGCTGGATGAGTTGGGCGGTACGTCGTCACTGGGTGAAATTGACGGTGCGTTCTGCGACGGTCGCTTCAACGTCAATCTCGACGGCCGCAAAATGGTCGGCACCGCCCAACGCTGGCGTCAGAGTCAGGGGGGGCAGCGTCCGGTGGGTTTAGTGCACGGTGCGATGTTGATGGATAACGAGCGCGAATCGATGGTGGCGGCAGTCAATCGCTTCAACGAAGCCTGTGGCCTCGAGCAACGGGTGCGCGCGCAAAGCCACATTGCCCTGTATGAAAAATTCAACGCGCCACAGGCATTGGCGCGTCTTGATGAGTTGTTTCGTTTGATGCTGGCGCAGATGTACAGCGCTTAGCGTGTACCGAAGACCACCATGGTCTTGCCTTTCACATCGACCAGGTTGCGTTCTTCAAGATCCTTGAGCACGCGACCGACCATCTCCCGCGAACAGCCGACAATCCGCCCGATCTCCTGACGCGTCACCTTGATCTGCATGCCGTCGGGATGGGTCATCGCATCCGGCTGTTTGCACAGTTCCAGCAGGCAACGGGCGACACGACCGGTCACGTCGAAGAACGCCAGATCGCCGACCTTGCGCGTAGTGTTGCGCAAGCGTTGTGCGATTTGTCCGCTGAGCACGTAAAGAATGTCTGGATCCTGTTGCGACAATTCGCGGAATTTCACGTAACTGATTTCCGCCACTTCGCATTCAACCTTGGCCCGCACCCAGGCGCTGCGTTGCTGTTCCTGGCCAGCCTGTTCGAACAGGCCCAGTTCACCGAAGAAGTCCCCGGCGTTCAGGTAAGCGATGATCATCTCGCGACCGTCGTCATCTTCGATCAGGATCGTCACCGAGCCTTTGATGATGAAGTACAGCGTATCCGAACGGTCGCCGGCACAGATGATGTTGCTCTTGGCTGCATGACGACGGCGCTGACAATGCATCAACAGCTTGTCGAGGTTCTTGATTTTGGGTGTGGGGGTAATAGCAACCATGGTTGTATCCCGAAAAGACTGCACGGTGATGTTTGATTTTTTATGAGGCGCTGAAGATGGTCGCTACACAGCTGGCAAGGGCGCCAGCGAATTGGCGCCAGCTTACCAGACACTTCGTCGCAAATTCGAGAAATTACCTACACAGTTGGAGCATTCGTCCTAGGAAGGCTGCGCGCTGTCAGGGCAATTCCCTGTGCTAAGCTGGCGACCCTTTTTTTACAGTGGAGTCTGGGCGATGAAGGCACGCATCCAATGGGCTGGCGAAGCCATGTTCCTCGGCGAATCCGGTAGCGGTCATGTCGTGGTCATGGACGGTCCGCCGGACGCCGGTGGTCGTAATCTGGGTGTCCGCCCGATGGAGATGCTCCTGCTGGGTGTCGGCGGTTGCAGCAACTTCGACGTGGTCAGCATTCTGAAGAAGTCCCGTCAGGCCGTTGAAAGCTGTGAAGCCTTCCTCGAAGCCGAGCGTGCCACCGAAGACCCGAAGGTGTTCACCAAGATCCACATGCACTTCGTGGTCAAGGGCCGTGGCCTGAAAGAAGCCCAGGTTAAACGCGCCATCGAACTGTCTGCCGAGAAGTATTGTTCGGCCTCGATCATGCTCGGCGCAGCTGGCGTGGCGATCACCCACGATTACGAAATCGTCGAACTCGGTTGAAGCGACATTCAACTATCATAAAAGCAGTGCAGACTCTGGCGATCCCCCGCTGACGTCTGCATAATGCGCCACTTTTTTCAGGGCAGTGATCGGTCAATCGACGGGTCATCCGCCTGAACAGATAACCAAAATCGCCATCGCGAAGAGGTGTTAACCGTCCTACGCAGGTGCGTTGTTCGCATTTGAC
>NZ_JBIWAL010000051.1:0-39016 GCF_044760045.1 Pseudomonas sp. NPDC098747
GTAAACAAGGTCGTTCTGGCGTATTCCGGCGGCCTGGACACTTCGGTGATCCTCAAGTGGCTGCAGGATACTTATAACTGTGAAGTGGTGACCTTCACCGCTGATCTCGGTCAAGGCGAAGAGGTCGAGCCGGCCCGCGCCAAGGCTCAGGCCATGGGCGTCAAAGAAATCTACATCGACGATCTGCGCGAAGAATTCGTGCGTGACTTCGTGTTCCCGATGTTCCGCGCCAACACCGTTTACGAGGGCGAGTACCTGCTGGGTACTTCCATCGCACGTCCACTGATCGCCAAGCGTTTGATCGAAATCGCCAATGAAACCGGCGCTGACGCCATTTCCCATGGCGCCACCGGCAAGGGCAACGACCAAGTGCGTTTCGAACTGGGTGCCTACGCGCTCAAGCCAGGCGTAAAAGTGATTGCTCCGTGGCGTGAGTGGGACTTGCTCTCGCGTGAAAAGCTGATGGATTATGCTGAAAAGCACAACATCCCGATCGAGCGCCACGGCAAGAAGAAGTCTCCGTACTCGATGGACGCCAACCTGCTGCACATCTCCTATGAAGGCGGCGTCCTGGAAGACACCTGGACCGAGCACGAAGAAGACATGTGGAAATGGACCGTCTCCCCGGAGAACGCTCCAGACAAACCGCAGTATCTGGAACTGACCTACCGCAACGGCGACATCGTCGCGCTGGACGGCGTCGAAATGTCCCCGGCCACCGTGCTGGCGACGTTGAACCAGATCGGTGGCGCGCACGGTATCGGCCGTCTCGACATCGTCGAAAACCGTTATGTCGGCATGAAGTCTCGTGGTTGCTACGAAACCCCGGGCGGCACGATCATGCTGCGTGCTCACCGCGCCATTGAGTCGATCACCCTGGACCGCGAAGTCGCTCACTTGAAAGACGAGCTGATGCCCAAGTATGCCAGCCTGATCTACACCGGTTACTGGTGGAGCCCTGAGCGTCTGATGCTGCAACAGATGATCGACGCTTCCCAGGCCTGCGTGAATGGTGTGGTTCGCCTGAAATTGTACAAAGGCAACGTGATCGTGACTGGCCGCAAGTCCGACGATTCGCTGTTCGATGCCAACATCGCGACCTTCGAAGAAGATGGCGGTGCTTACAACCAGGCCGACGCGGCGGGCTTCATCAAGCTCAACGCGCTGCGCATGCGTATTGCTGCCAACAAGGGCCGCAAGCTGTTCTGATTTTTCAGACTGACGCGTAATAAAAGGGCGGCCCTGTCTTCGAGACGGGGCCGCCCTTTTTTTTTAGAATTCTTTTGTCCGACGCTTAGCTGCAATATCCCTTGTCCGTTTTCTTCTGCGGCCATGCCCCATCTTTCATGCTCGTCCCAACAGCGTGATCGTCTGTGAACACAGGTTGTAAACAATACAGAGTGTTGTGCCCGACCCCTTCTTCGCATGCCTGATCTGCAGTAACGCATTCTTTGTCAGTGAAACGTCTGACACATGATTGGAAATAAACATGATGACCCGCACAGTTTTCTTGTCGGTGCGTCGGATTTTTTCCAGAATTGTGGCGATTTCTCTCGACGCATCAATATCCCGTGCATCGATGATGTGCAGGTTGCTGATAGAGGCGGGTAGCTGAATGTTGTGTTGAATCCTCAGGTTCAAATTCGCGTTGATCCCGGCCGGCGGGTCGGAAGCGTTATGAACTTTGCACGAGTCCCTGCACCCGGTAGCAGTAGCTTTGCGGGGAACGATATGACTTGATATGCCGAAAGTGGCATGTGTATCTCGCTCATGCGGCGGTGCGTTTCGTTTGCTGTCGCGGTCATCATTGTCGATGACTTTTAAAAAGCTCTTGTCCTTGCCGAAATCAGAAGGTGAATAAAGCGAGCGATGGTTGAAGTTTAAAGTGATAAAGAAAAGAAATAACAAATAAAATGGAAAGCTGATAAGAAACCAGGCGTAGATTTCTCGATCTTCGTTATTAAGAAACGGCAAAGATACCGCAGCGGAGCCTTCCGAGATTGCGGCGAATATGGCGATAACCGTCATTGGGTTAGTTATTCTTTTTTTAATTTTTAACATGTTTTTTCTCTTTTTTTAGGTGTCTTGTTGTGAGTGGGTTTTATGGCTTTGTTTGTGGGTAAGTTGGGGTTTAGTGTTTTCTGTGTATAGTAAAAGTGTTTGCTTGAATATAAATATCTTGTTTCAAGTGTTTATGATTTGCAGGAGTGTTGTAAGCGATTGCCGTTATTGCTTGATGTTTCTGATTGGCAAGGTATTTAAAGTTTCATGCGTGTATCAGCACAGATCCCGCAGATTGGCTGTAATGAAAACGGGTTTTTAAGCTGCTCTTCGGTGATTATTGGTCGCGAGTTGTTACAAGTGAAAATCAGAAATTTTGCAGGAAAGTGAAAGAGATATTTCGTCGGATGTTTAGAAATGCACGGTTTTTTGTAGGATTAATCCTCGATGGCTGTAGGGGATGTCTTTCGATGCAAGTGCATGAGAGACCTGGCATGCCATGGGGCAAATGGCTGGGCTATTGTGCGTGTTCTAAAAATTCGAACAGCGAAACTGGACTTGCCCATGAATAAAGTGCTGATCGTGGATGACCACCCCGTCATTCGTCTTGCGGTACGTATGCTGATGGAACGTCATGGCTACGAAGTCATTGCAGAAACGGATAACGGTGTGGATGCATTACAACTGGCTCGCGAACAAATGCCGGATATTGTAATTCTGGATATTGGAATACCGAAACTTGATGGTCTGGAAGTAATTGCACGCCTGACCTCGGTCGCAATGCCTATAAAAGTCCTGGTGCTGACTTCCCAGGCACCGGGTCATTTTTCAATGCGCTGCATGCAATCGGGGGCGGCGGGTTATGTATGCAAACAGCAAGATTTGACCGAATTGCTCAGTGCTATCAAAGCTGTTTTATCTGGCTACAGTTATTTCCCCAATCAGGCGTTGCATACAGTACGTACCAGCCTGGGCAATGCCAGTGAAGCAGACATGGTGGATCGCCTTTCCGGGCGCGAGATGATGGTGTTGCAGCAGTTGGCGCGGGGCAAGACCAACAAGGAAATCGCCGATGGCATGTTTTTGAGTAACAAGACCGTGAGCACCTACAAGACCCGCTTGTTGCTGAAGCTCAATGCGCGCTCGTTGGTTGATCTGATTGAGTTGGCCCAGCGCAATGGACTTGTCTGAGTATTTCGTTCGCTGACGGGGTCATGGGTCGATCGAATTCAGCTAGGCATAAAAAGTGAAAAGCCTCCGTTTCGGGAGGCTTTCAAGTATCAGAGATCAAAGTCGTAATCGGCCAACTTCCTTTGCAGTCGGCGCTCCTCCAGCAGGTTGTCGATCGTGCGGCGTTTGCTCAGGTTGGTCTTGGCGACTTCAACCACCGGTTCGGCGTCATCGGCCTCCAGGGGTTCATCATCCAGTTCCAGTTCCTCTTTATCAGTACTCATAGATCAATTCCCATCCTAAGACTGCCGTTGGCGCTCCTTATAGCGGCATTCGAGCGGCGGGTAAAAAAGATTTTTTCAATCGATCACTCATTTATTTCTTTAGCTGATCAATCGTCGGACGTTTTTTGTTTGTATTCGCACAAGTCTTCGATTCGGCAACTGCCGCAACGCGGCTTGCGCGCCAGACACACGTAGCGCCCGTGAAGAATGAGCCAATGGTGGGAATCGAGCAGGAATTGCTTTGGTACAAACTTCATCAGCTTGTCTTCCACCTCGACCACATTTTTGCCGGGAGCGATGCCGGTGCGGTTGCTGACTCGAAAGATGTGCGTGTCGACGGCCATGGTCAACTGACGGAAAGCCGTGTTGAGCACCACGTTGGCGGTCTTTCGGCCGACACCGGGCAAAGCTTCGAGCTCCTCACGCGTTTGCGGCACTTCACTGTTGTGGCGTTCGACCAGCAAGCGGCACGTCTCGATGACGTTCTTGGCCTTGCTGTTGTAGAGGCCGATGGTCTTGATGTATTCGGACAAACCCTCGACGCCCAGCGCGTAAATCGCCGCCGGGGTGTTGGCGATCGGGTACAGCTTGGCTGTCGCCTTGTTTACGCCAACGTCGGTCGACTGCGCCGAAAGAATCACCGCAATCAGCAGTTCGAAGGGCGATGAATAGGCCAGTTCGGTTTTCGGCTCAGGATTGTCTTCATGCAGTCGGCGGAAAATCTCAAGACGTTTTGCGGCATTCATGGGCGATGCGTTTCCTTGGAGATAGAGTTCGAGCGAGTCCACGCCTGACGGGCCGCGAGCAGCAGCCCCAACACAATCAGCGCGCCGGGAACCAGGGTCACCAGTGGCAACCCCTCGCTGAATAAAACAAGACCTTGCCAGTGTTCGAACAGTCCTTGGCCGATGCGGCCCTGGCCTGCGAGTTCACGCACTACGGCAAGTATCAGCATCAATGCACTGAACATACCGCATAGTTTGAGGCGCTCGGTCAGGGTCTGGCGGAAGAATCCGTTGTGTTCCAGCACCAGGCACTGCAAGGCGATCAGCCCGGCATAGAGACCAAAAGCCTGATGCCATGGAAGAAACCAGCGTTGAACGAAAATCTCCGCACAGCTTGTCAACGTAGCGGCGAGCAGCAGGCCTGCCGACCATGCGCTCGCAGGCGTCAGGCGCGAGCGTAGCAATGACATGCACAAGCCGTAAGCACCCATCACCGCAGCAAACATCAAGACTGCTACCCATGCGCCAGCCAACGAGCCCGTGGTGCCGAGCAAAAGCATCAGCATCAACGAATTCGCCAAGTGCGCCGTGCGGTTCATGGTTGGCTCCCCAGCAATGCCGCACGATGTTGATCAAAATAACCCAGCGCGTCATGGACAGCGTTGATCACCGCACGGGAGGTGATGGTCGCCCCGGCCATTTGATCGAACTGCCCCTGATCCTTTTTCAGCGCCCAACCGGCACCCGTCGGCTCATCATTCGATTTCCCGACAAGCACCTGAAGCCATGCATTCGGCCAGTCGCCCAAATGTCCGCCGAGCGCTGGCGTTTCATTCTGCTTGAGGGTTTTTACGCCCAACAGTTTTCCATGGTCATCAATGGCGATCAGCAGTTCGATGCTGGCCGCATAACCCTCGCTGCGGCTGCGCAACAACACAGCGACTGGTCGTCCCGCTTTGCTCGCGCGATAGCCGCCGGTCAGCGTGCTGTGGCTCAAGGCAACGTCCGCCAAGGCCAGTGGCTGTTCCAGCGGTTGATTGTCGTAGCTATCGGGTGCGAGCACGTCGAGCAGTTTGCGAGTGTCGAGCTGACGTTGTTCGGCGGCAATCTGCGGGGCATTGCTGCGCTGCACTAGATACGTCGCTGTGATGCCGACGAAGGCCAACAGTAACAGCGTGAGTGCGCTCTTAGTGCGGTTCATGGGCGCCCCGGTGCCTGTCGGCTTGCGGCGAAACGCTCGAGTGCCGGCACGCAAAGATTCATCAACAGCACCGCGAACGCGACACCGTCGGGATAACCGCCCCATGTGCGGATCAGGTAAGTCAGTAGCCCGACGCCAACGCCGAACAGCACGCGAGCCAACGCGCTTTTTGCACCGGATACCGGTTCGGTAATGATGAAAAACGCGCCAAGCAGGGTGGCACCGCTCAGCAGGTGAAACAGCGGGGAGCCGTTGGAGTCCGAGCCCGAGCCGTTCCAGCACAGCAGGCTGACCACAAACAGGCTGGCGAGCATGCCGACCGGCGCGTGCCAGCCGAATACTCGCCGTTGCAGCAGAAACAGTCCGCCGGCGAGAAATGCCAGATTGACCCATTCCACGCCACGCCCGCCGAAGCGCCCGAAGGCCGGATTGGCGGCGAACAGCTCATCGATGGTCAGGCTTTTGTTGATGCGCAGGCTGTCCAGCGCCGTGGCCTGAACCCAGGCGTCCGGCGCCAGCTCCGGAGCGAATACCTGCTGCAAGGCGTCGAGCAGCGCCATGCCATGGGCCGGCCAATGCGTCATCGGCTGCGGGAACATCACGATGACCAAGGCAAAACCGAGCATGGCCGGATTGAACGGGTTTTTGCCCACGCCGCCGTACAGATGTTTGCCAAACAGCAGACCTGAGGCCATCGCTGTCACCGTTAGCCACCAAGGGCAGTAGGGCGGCAGGGCGGCGGCCAGCAATGTCGCGCTGACCAGCGCACTGCCGTCACCGATCAGCGGCTGCAACGCTTGCCGACGTAGGCGCATGACGCCAGCCTCGACGGCCAGTGCGGTGACGACGCAGAGGACCAGATTGATCAATACGCCCCATCCGTAAAACCAGAACAAGCTCAGCAGCCCCGGCAGCATGGCAAGCAGCACCAGCTTCATCGCCTGTTGCAGGCGATCGTCCGGTGTCTCAAGGGGCAACATGATCTTGCACCTGGCGCTCGGCGTCTTGTAATGCCTGTTCCAGCGCGGTGATCTGCTCCAGTGGCGCCTCGGTGGTCTGGGCTTTTTTCAGTTCGGCGCGGCGCATGGCCAATTGGATCTTCGCCCGTTTCAGGTCCGCGTCTTTCGCCGGAGTTGGCACTGGCGCTGCCGGAGTTGCAAGTGCGCAGCTGTCGAGTTTGGCCAACGCCTGTTCAGCCACTTCGAATTGCTGCTGCAACACGATCAATTGGGACTGCTGTTCAAAGGTCGGCGGATGACCGAAGGCTTTTAGCGATTTGTGCAGTTGCGCGCGGCTCATCGCGACATCGATCTTGGCTTTCTTCAGTGCGGCGTCGGCGGTTGCGGATTTTTGCGCGCGCACGCGTTCCAGTGCAGCTTGCACCGGGTCGAGCGTTGTCACTTCAGGTTGAGCGGCGCGTTTGGCTCGGGCCTCGCGCTCAGCCTGTTTCTGCTGTTCTTCGCGTAGCAGGCGGGCATTGCGTCGTTCAAAACGCTGGCGAGCGTGATCACGTTTGGCGGCGCGCGCGCGCTGTTCTTCAAGGCTTGTGGCCAAGCCGCCGATCACTGGCAGTGTGTTTGGTGGCAGTGGATGCATTTCGATGCAGTCCACCGGGCAGGGTGCCACGCACAGATCGCAACCGGTGCATTCGTCGATCAGAACGGTGTGCATCAATTTCGCCGCGCCGACGATGGCATCAATCGGGCAGGCCTGAATGCATTTGGTGCAGCCGATGCATTCGGCTTCGCGGATGTAAGCCACCTGCGCTGGCGCCGAACCGCGACTGACGTCCAGTTCCAGCACCGGCACTTTCAACAGTTCGGCCAGCGCCTCGATGGTTTCAGCACCACCCGGCGGGCACTTGTTGATCGGCTCGCCGTCAACGATGCCTTGTGCGTAAGGTTTGCATCCTGGATGACCGCACTTGCCGCACTGGGTCTGCGGCAGAAGGGCGTCGATGCATTGAATCAGACTCATGTTTTGATCAGTCCACTGAATCCGAGAAAAATCACTGCGATCAGTCCGGCGCCGATCAGATCGATCGGCAGGCCGCGAAAGGGCAGGGGAATATCGTTGTCGGTTGTACGCTCGCGCAAATCGCTGAACAGACTCAGCACCAGCCAGAAACCCAGCCCGGCGCCGAGGCTCAGTGCCGCCGCGTGCAACAGGCCTTGACCGCTCTGCGCATTGATCAGCGCCAGCCCAAGCACGCCGGCGTTGCCCAGCAACAGCGGCCACAACCCCTCGAACGACAGGTTCGGCAACCCACGCTTCAAGAGTTTCAGCAGCGGCGCGATCAACAACACACTCAGCGGCAAAAACACGAACAGGCGTAGCGCTTGCAGTTGCAGGGGCACCAGTAGCCAGTGCCAGATTGTGTAGCCAGCCACGCCGACGATCACCATCAGGCACAACGTCGCCAGCCCCAGCGCATGAACCTGCCGACGACTGCCCGCCAACAGCGGATCGACGCCCAGCGGCCAGTGCAACACGAAGTTGTTGAGCAGCGCTGCACTGATAAGCGTAAGCACGAGTTCGGTCATGGGGCTGCCGGCGAAACGGGCGGATGTCTCATAAGGTTAGGCATTATCCGGCAGCAACGGTGAGTGGGCCAGACATGAAAAATCCCACAGGCATGCGCGCACGCCTGTGGGATCGATTTGCCGCAGAGTCTTACTTGATGCGCTGACCCGGCTTGGCGCCGCTGTCCGGGCTCAGCAGGTAGATTTCTTCACCGCCGGGACCTGCCGCCAGCACCATGCCTTCGGAGATACCGAACTTCATTTTCCGGGGCTTGAGGTTGGCGATCATCATGGTCAGGCGACCGTCGAGCTTGGATGGGTCTGGATAAGCGCTCTTGATCCCGGAGAACACGTTGCGTTGCTCGTCACCGATGTCCAGGGTCAGGCGCAACAGTTTGTCGGCGCCTTCCACGGCTTCAGCCTTGATGATCAGCGCAACGCGCAGGTCGACGGCCGCGAATGCGTCGAAGTCGATTTCCGGCGACAGCGGATCCTTGGCCAGTTCGCCGTTGCCTGCCGGGGCGGCTGCACCGGTATCGGTCTGGCTGGCGGTCAGGTCTTCTTTCGAGGCGTCGCTCATGGCTTGTACTTTTACCGGGTCGATGCGGGTCATCAACGGCTTGAATTCGTTGAGCTGGTGGTTGGCCAGCAGGGTGGCGTGGTCGTTCCAGGTCAGCGGGGCGACGTTGAGGAACGCCTCGGCATCGGCGGCCAGCAGCGGCAGCACTGGCTTGAGGAAGATCACCAGTTGGCGGAACAGGTTGATGCCGGTGGCGCAGATCGCCTGGACTTCATCCTGTTTGCCTTCCTGCTTGTTCAACGACCACGGCGCCTTGTCGGCGATCCAGGCGTTGGCGCGGTCGGCCAGGGCCATGGTTTCACGCATGGCGCGGGCGAAGTCGCGGGCTTCATAAGCGTCGGCGATGCTTGGCGCGGCGGCGAGGAAAGCCTCGGTCAGCTCAGGCGCGGCATTGTTGTCGACCAACAGGCCGGCATTGCCCTTTTGAATGAAACCGGCGCAACGGCTGGCGATGTTGACGACTTTGCCGACCAGGTCGGAGTTGACCTTCTGTACGAAGTCTTCGAGGTTCAAGTCGAGGTCGTCAACGCCACGGCCGAGTTTGGCCGCGTAGTAGTAGCGCAGGTATTCCGGCGACAGGTGATCCAGGTACGTGCGGGCCTTGATAAAGGTGCCACGCGATTTGGACATCTTCTGGCCGTTGACGGTCAGGTAGCCGTGCACGTTGATCGCGGTCGGCTTGCGATAGCCGGCGCCTTCGAGCATCGCTGGCCAGAACAGGGCGTGGAAGTTGACGATGTCTTTGCCGATGAAATGGTACAGCTCGGCAGTGGAATCCTTGGCCCAGAAAGCGTCGAAGTCCAGTTCCGGCGTGCGGTCGCAAAGGTTCTTGAAGCTGGCCATGTAGCCGATCGGCGCGTCCAGCCACACGTAGAAATATTTACCTGGCTCGCCCGGAATCTCGAAACCGAAGTACGGCGCATCGCGGGAGATGTCCCACTGTTGCAGGCCGGCGTCCAGCCATTCGGCGATCTTGTTGGCGACGGCGTCTTGCAGGGTGCCGCTGCGGGTCCAGGCTTGCAGCATTTCCTGGAAGTCCGGCAGTTTGAAGAAGAAGTGCTGGGAATCCTTGAGCACCGGGGTGGCGCCGGAGATTGCCGACTTCGGATCCTTCAGGTCGGTCGGTGCGTAGGTCGCACCGCACTTTTCGCAGTTGTCGCCGTACTGGTCTTCAGTGCCACATTTCGGGCAGGTGCCCTTGATGAAGCGGTCGGCCAGGAACATTTTCTTTTCCGGGTCGAAATACTGAGTGATCGAACGTTGGGCGATGTGCCCGGCGTCGCGCAGCTTGAGGTAAATCTGGCTCGACAGCTCACGGTTTTCTTCAGCGTGAGTAGAGTGGAAGTTGTCGAAATCGACCAGGAACTCGGCAAAGTCGGCGCTGTGTTCAGCCTGCACGTTGGCGATCAGTTGTTCTGGGGTGATGCCTTCCTTTTCTGCGCGCAGCATGATCGCCGAACCGTGGGCGTCGTCGGCGCAGACGTAGATGCATTGATTGCCGCGATGCTTCTGGAAGCGCACCCACATATCGGTCTGGATGTATTCCAGCATGTGGCCAAGGTGGATCGAACCGTTGGCGTAGGGCAGGGCGCTGGTGACGAGGATCTTGCGTGGCTCGGACATGTGGGGCTTCGCTACTTGATGAAACGGAGGTCGGCCACTATAAAGCGCTGGCGCATATTTTTCACCCTGTGCGCCTGTTTCCAGATGCGCCAGCCAGATTATTTTTGACTGTGAATCCCTCTGTTGTGAATGGGTTTACCTGTGGCGAGGGGATTTATCCCCGTTGGGTGGCGAAGCCGCCCCAAAACCTGCTGCTTCGGTGTGTCAGGCATACCGGGTGCAATGGATTGGCGACTGCTGCGCAGCCGAACGGGGATAAATTCCCTTGCCACAGTGGATCTCATTTTGCAGACAAATCTTTAGCTGACTGATGAATCCACTCACCCCCAATCAATCAGCGCGGTACGATACCCGCCATCTTTTCCCAGTCTTGTTATCGGAGTTGCCCATGAGTGCCGTCACTCGCGCAGCGGTGGAAGCCGTCCTCAGCCAATACACCGACCCTTACCTGAACCAGGACCCGGTCAGCGCCGGTTGCGTGAAGAACATCGAGATCATCGGTGATCGCGTCAATGTGCAGCTGGAAATCGGCTACGCCGCCGGTCTGTTCAAAAGTGGCTGGGCGCAATTGCTGCAACTGGCCATCGAAAACATCGACGGCGTTGTGATTGCCCGGGTCGAGGTCAACACGGTGATCGCTGCGCACAAGGCTCAAGCGCAGATTCCCGGGCTGGCCAACGTCAAGAACGTGGTTGCCGTGGCGTCGGGCAAGGGTGGTGTCGGCAAATCGACCACCGCTGCCAACCTCGCGCTGGCACTGGCCCGTGAAGGCGCCAAGGTCGGGATTCTCGATGCCGATATCTATGGCCCGAGTCAGGGCATCATGTTTGGCATTCCCGAGCGAACTCGCCCTGAAATCAAGGACCAGAAGTGGTTCGTACCGCTCAAGGCCCACGGCGTCGAAGTCATGTCGATGGCGTTTCTGACGGACGACAACACGCCAATGGTCTGGCGTGGGCCGATGGTCTCCGGCGCGTTGCTGCAACTGGTCACGCAAACCGCGTGGGGCGATCTCGATTATCTGGTGGTCGACATGCCGCCAGGCACCGGCGACATCCAGCTGACCCTGGCACAGAAAGTCCCGGTGGCCGGTGCGGTGATCGTCACCACACCGCAGGACCTGGCATTGCTCGACGCGCGCAAAGGCGTGGAAATGTTCCGTAAGGTCAACATTCCGGTGTTGGGCGTGGTGGAAAACATGGCCGTGCACATCTGCTCGAATTGCGGCCATGCCGAGCATCTGTTCGGAGAGGGCGGCGGCGAGAAGCTGGCGACTCAGTACGGCGTCGAGCTATTGGCCTCGCTGCCGTTGTCGATGTTGATCCGCGAACAGGCCGATGGCGGCAAGCCAACGGTGATCGCCGAGCCGGACAGCCAGATTGCCATGGTCTATCAGGAACTGGCCCGCCACGTTGGCGCGCGGATTGTGTTGCAGGAAGCGGCAACACCGGCAATGCCGAACATCACCATCAGCGACGATTGATAAATCAGCAACACTGAAAAACCTGCGGGAGCGAGCTTGGTCGCGAAAGCGGTGTGTCATTCAACCCATCAGTTGTCTGATACGACGCCTTCGCGAGCAAGCTCGCTCCCATATTTGGCTTTGTGGTGGGAGTTAGATACGCAACCCGCCATCCATCTCCAGAATCCGACCGGTGTAATAGTCGTTCTCGAAGATATAGGCCGCCGAATGGGCGATCTCTTCTGGTTTGCCCATGCGCTTGAGCGGAATCCCGGCTGTCATCTTCTCCAGCGCTTCCGGCTTCATGCCCAGGGTCATTTCGGTCTCGATGAAGCCCGGCGCGATGCCCGCCACGCGAATGCCATAGCGCGCCAATTCCTTGGCCCAGGTCACGGTCGCCGCCGCAACACCGGCCTTGGCCGCGGAGTAGTTGGTCTGGCCAACGTTGCCTGCGCGGGAGATCGACGAGATGTTGATGATCGCGCCGCTGTTTTTCAGCTCGACCATTTTCGCGGCGACTTCGCGGGTGCAAAGGAATACGCCAGTCAGGTTGACGTCGATCACCGCTTGCCATTGGGCCAGGCTCATCTTGGTTATTTCGCCGTCCTTGACCTTCAGCAGCAAGCCGTCACGCAGGATCCCGGCGTTGTTGATCAAACCGTGGATCGCACCGAAGTCGGCGGCGACCTGCGCGACCATGTGCTCCACTTGTTCTTCATTGGCTACGTTGCACAGATAGCTGCGGGTTTCGACGCCTTTGGCTTTGCAAGCCGCGACTGCGTCGTCGAGTTTTTCCTGGTTCAGATCGACCAGCGCCAGCTTCGCGCCTTTGCCGGCGAAATACTCGGCCATTGAGCGGCCCAAACCCTGGCAACCGCCGGTGATAATGATTACTTTGTCGTTGAGTTGCATTCGCATGCCCCGATAGCAGGTCAGAGTGGTTTTCCCTTAGAGAGCCTCTCGATCTGCGCCCGATGTGGCCTGGCTGCACATGAGAATTGCCCGATGGTGAGCGGAACTTATCCCGTGCACCTGTCCGTTTTTTCGACGGATTCTATTTAAGGAGTCATAAATTGAGCGTTGAAGTGGCGAAGAATGCCCGAGAATTGCTTCTCAAGGAATACCGTGGAGTGCTCTCGACCCACTCTAAATCCATGCCCGGTTTTCCCTTTGGCTCCGTCGTGCCGTATTGCCTGGACGAGCAGGGCAGGCCGTTGATCCTGATCAGCCGCATCGCCCAGCACACGCACAATCTGCAAAAAGACCCGAAGTGCTCGATGCTGGTGGGTGAGCGCGAGGCAGATGACGTGCAAGCCGTCGGTCGCCTGACCTATCTGGCCGAGGCAGAAAGACTCGAAGACGCTGCCAGCATTGAAGCGGCGGCCGAGCGCTATTACCGCTATTTCCCTGACTCGCAGAACTACCACAAGGCCCACGATTTCGATTTCTGGGTGCTGAAACCGGTGCGTCATCGCTACATCGGTGGTTTCGGTGCGATTCACTGGGTCGATCATCTGACCCTCGCCAATCCGTTCGCCGGCAAGGCCGAGATCAGCATGGTCGAACACATGAACAGCGACCACGCCAAAGCCATCGCGCACTATGTCGATCTGGCCGGCCTGCCGAAAACCGTGCCGGCGCAATTGGCCGGGATCGACACCGAAGGCATGCACCTGCGCATCGGTCAGGCGCTGTACTGGTTGCCGTTTCAAGCGCCATGTCATACGCCGATACAAGTGCGCGAAGCCTTGGTTTCTCTGGCTCACGCCGAGCATTGGCCAAAAAATGCAGTGGCCGACGCTTGAATTCACGAAAGGGCGACGTCATCTAAGGCTTACTGCAAGGCATTTCTTGCGTAGAGGAAAGTTAGATGCGCCCTTTTTTGTTGCTCTTTCTGCTGTTTCCGGTGCTGGAGCTGTTCGTATTCGTCAAAGTGGCAGGGGCTATCGGGTTTTTCCCGGCCCTGCTACTGATCATTCTCGGCTCGATGTTCGGGGTGTTCGTGCTGCGCGTCGCCGGTCTGGCCACGGCACTGCGTGCCCGTGAAAGCCTGAACCGCGGCGAACTGCCTGCGCAAACCATGCTTGAAGGTCTGATGCTGGCCCTGGCCGGTGGCCTGTTGATCCTGCCGGGTTTCATCAGCGACGTGGTCGGTCTGGTGATGCTGCTGCCGTTCACGCGTCGATTGCTGGCCAATAAAATGCGCCAGCGCGCCGAAGATCAGGCGATGCGCCAGCGTGCGTTCGCTGACGATCTGCAACCCCGCGGCGGGCCTGCGCCACGCGAGACGCTGGGCCGTGAGCCCAACGTGATCGAAGGCGAGTTCGAACACCGCGACACCAAGTGACATCTGTGATCGACACGGCACCTTCAGGTGCCGGGTTTTTATGTGGGTTGCGTTTGGGCGCTGCGATGAAAAATTTTCACCGTTTGCCCTTGTAATAGGCTTATGCGCCCTTATGTAACGGTCACCGAAAGGTTTCTGGCATTTGCGCCAGTCAGACTTCCGCGTCTCGCTCGACGAGGCGCACCCGGCGAAGGCCGGATTTGTTAAACCCGCCGGGACTACACCGGCCGATGAAAACCACAATTAGGAGAGATCGACAATGAAGCTTCGTCCTCTGCATGACCGCGTCGTAATCCGTCGCAGCGAAGAAGAAAAGAAAACCGCTGGCGGTATCGTCCTGCCAGGTTCGGCTGCTGAAAAAGCCAACCACGGTGTGATTCTCGCTGTAGGCCCGGGCAAAGCTCTGGAAAACGGCGAAGTGCGCGCACTGTCCGTTAAGGAAGGCGACAAGGTTGTGTTCGGTCCTTACTCCGGCAGCAACACTGTGAAAGTCGACGGCGAAGACCTGTTGGTAATGAGCGAGAACGAAATTCTCGCGGTTATCGAAGGCTGATTACCCCGTTCATTTTCCCGCTACTACAAAGTATTTAAGGAATATCGATCATGGCTGCTAAAGAAGTTCTGTTTGGCGATTCCGCCCGTAAGAAAATGCTCAAGGGCGTTAACGTCCTGGCAGACGCAGTAAAAGCGACCCTGGGCCCGAAAGGCCGTAACGTGATCATCGAGAAGAGCTTCGGCGCTCCGACCATCACCAAGGACGGCGTTTCCGTCGCCAAAGAAATCGAACTCGAAGACCGTTTCGAAAACATGGGCGCGCAGCTGGTCAAAGACGTTGCCTCCCGTGCCAACGATGACGCAGGCGACGGTACTACCACCGCTACCGTTCTGGCTCAGTCGATTGTCAACGAAGGCTACAAAGCCGTTGCTGCCGGCATGAACCCGATGGACCTCAAGCGCGGCATCGACAAGGCGACCATCGCCGTTGTTGCTGAGCTGAAAAAGCTTTCCAAGCCATGCGCTGACACCAAGGCAATCGCTCAGGTCGGCACCATCTCGGCCAACTCCGACAGCTCCATCGGCGAAATCATTGCCGAAGCCATGGAAAAAGTCGGTAAAGAAGGCGTGATCACCGTTGAAGAAGGCACTGGCCTGGAAAACGAATTGTCGGTTGTAGAAGGCATGCAGTTCGACCGTGGCTACCTGTCCCCGTACTTCGTCAACAAGCCTGAGACCATGGTTGCCGAACTGGAGAGCCCACTGGTTCTGCTGGTCGACAAAAAGATCTCCAACATCCGCGAAATGCTGCCAGTACTGGAAGCCGTTGCCAAAGCCGGCCGCCCACTGCTGATCGTATCGGAAGACGTTGAAGGCGAAGCCCTGGCGACTCTGGTCGTGAACAACATGCGCGGCATCGTCAAGGTTGCAGCCGTCAAGGCTCCAGGCTTCGGCGACCGTCGCAAGGCCATGCTGCAGGACATCGCCGTTCTGACCGGCGGTACCGTTATCTCCGAAGAGATCGGCCTGAGCCTGGAAAGCGCCACCCTGGAAAACCTCGGTAGTGCCAAGCGCGTGACCATCTCCAAGGAAACCACCATCATCGTTGACGGTGCTGGCGTAGCAACCGACATCGAAGCGCGTATCGCTCAGATCCGTGCTCAGGTTGCCGAAACTTCCTCGGACTACGACCGTGAAAAACTGCAAGAGCGTCTGGCCAAGCTGTCCGGCGGCGTTGCAGTGATCAAGGTTGGCGCTGGTTCCGAAGTTGAAATGAAAGAGAAGAAAGCCCGCGTTGAAGACGCACTGCACGCAACCCGTGCAGCCGTTGAAGAAGGCGTGGTACCTGGCGGTGGCGTTGCGCTGATCCGTGCTCTGGAAGCCCTGACCGAACTGAAAGGCGACAATGCTGATCAGAACGTTGGTATCGCTGTGCTGCGTCGCGCTGTTGAAGCGCCGCTGCGTCAGATCGTTGCCAACTCCGGTGACGAGCCAAGCGTTGTGGTCGACAAGGTCAAGCAGGGCGGCGGTAACTACGGTTACAACGCTGCGACTGGCGAATACGGCGACATGATCGAAATGGGCATCCTGGATCCTACCAAGGTGACTCGTTCCGCTCTGCAAGCTGCAGCTTCGATCGGTGGTCTGCTCCTGACTACCGAAGCTGCTGTAGCTGACGCGCCGAAGAAAGACGGCGGCGCTGGCGGCGGTATGCCAGACATGGGCGGCATGGGTGGCATGGGCGGCATGATGTAAGCCAGCCTTACCCCCGTAACGCAAAAACCCCGCCTGCGATAAGCAGGCGGGTTTTTTTTATGCCCGTGATTTCAGGTTCACCATGGACCCCTGTGGGAGCGAGCTTGCTCGCCAAGGGGGCGTGTCAATCAACACCTATGTAATTTGACACACCGTATTCGCGAGCAAGCTCGCTCCCACAGGAGATTTGTTTTCAGGCGCTGACCGGTTGTGTTTTGACCGAGGTTTCAGCCTTCACCACCGGGCGATACAGCACCCAGTAATACGCCCCCAGACAAATCAGCCAGCAGAAAATCGCCGTCCACACGTTGTGCGAAAAGAAGTGCGCTCCCTGCATCATCCGGCTGATCGAGAACACCGAGCCCAGCGCAAAGGCAAAGATAAATGCCTGTCGCGCCAACCGCGGACGTCTATCACGCAGCACGAAGAACAGCGCAAACAGAGTAAACCCCGTGGCCGCGTGACCGCCGGGCCAGCAACGGCCAGGCTTGTCGGTGGGCGGGCGATGCTCCATCAGTTTGCTATAGGTTTCATGGCCGCCGAACTGCTCCAGGCTCCAGGGGCATTGCACGGCGGTCACTGCTTTGACCGGCGTCACGAACGAAGTCGCCAGCCCGAGGGATAGCACCAGACAGCCCAACTCGCGCTTGAACGGCTTGAGCTTGTCGATGAAGAACGCACCGATGAAGCCGAAAATGGCAAACACCGAAAACGCGATCACTACCTGCTTGGCGCGGTCGTGCAGGATGTCTTCGAGGAAGTAGCTGTGCCGGCCGATGAAGTCGCCCGCGATCGGATCGTAAAGCAGCCTGGCCAGATCCATGTCCAGATCGGTCAGTTCGAGCAGCACCAGAACGAACGCCGCGAAGGCGGGAATGCCCAGGCACAACCAGAAATTCAAAGGCCTTGAAACGGGACGGGCAGAGGTCGACACCATGGCAATTCCTTGGTCGGCAAGTATGTTTTGAGAAGCGTAATCGCGCGCAGTCTGCGCCCGAGTGCGTGGGTGATTTGTTAACCGAAAGTGAAAAAATCGTTGGCCAGCACAAACAACCTGTTTATCGATAAACATCCAGACACATGCCTAGCCCTGAGCCACACTTGGCCGTAAGCTGCGCGAGCCGTGATGGCCGTAACTGTGTACGCAAGAGGTGCTCATGCGAATTTTATTGGTCGAAGACAACCGCGACATCCTGGCCAATCTGGCCGATTACCTGGGGCTCAAAGGCTATACCGTCGATTGCGCTCAGGACGGTCTGTCGGGCCTGCATCTGGCGGCCACCGAGCATTACGACCTGATCGTGCTCGACATCATGCTGCCCGGCATTGATGGCTACACCTTGTGCAAACGTCTGCGCGAGGACGCCCGCCGCGACACGCCGGTGATCATGCTCACCGCCCGCGATCAACTGGACGACCGTTTGCAGGGCTTCAAGTCCGGCGCCGACGATTACCTGATCAAGCCCTTCGCGTTGTCCGAGCTGGCGGCGCGGATCGAAGCGGTCATGCGCCGGGCTCAGGGCGGTGGCCGGCGTGCCTTGCAGGTCGCCGATCTGAACTACGACCTCGACACCCTGGAAGTGACCCGCGAAGGCAAGCTGCTCAAGCTCAACCCGGTTGGCCTCAAGCTGCTGGCGGTATTGATGCAGAAGAGCCCGCACGTGCTGCGCCGGGAAATTCTCGAGGAAGCGCTGTGGGGCGATGACTGCCCGGACAGCGACAGCCTGCGCAGCCATGTCCACCAATTGCGTCAGGTGATCGATAAACCGTTCGCCAAACCCTTGCTGCACACCGTGCACGGCGTCGGTTATCGCTTGGCCGAGGGGCGTGATGGAGTTTAAGCAAAGCCTTTCCCAACGGATCATCATTGCCTTTGCGCTGATGAGCGCACTGGTCGCCGGCGCCTTTGCCATGGGCATTGTCGCAACGGTGCATCTGGTCGAGGAAAAACTGATTTCGGCAGGTCTGGGCGGCGATCTGCAGCGCCTGTTGCTGATGGACAATGTCTCCGACTGGAGCCATCGCCCAGAGCCGGATCAGCTGTTCTACTTCAGCGGTGGTCCCGGCGACTTCGACTTGCCCAAGGATCTGCGTCATCTGGATGCGGGTTTTCACGAAGTATTCCGCGAGCAGCTGTCATACCACGCGATGGTCGAAGTCGTCGACGGCCGGCGGTATGTATTGCTGCAGGATCAAAGCGATTTCGAAGAACGTGAGCGCGTGCTGTTTGCCGTGGTGTTGGTGGGCTTCGTGCTCAGCCTGGCGTTGGCGGTATTCCTCGGCTGGGTGCTTGCGCGCAAGGTGATGGCGCCGGTGGTGCGCCTCGCACGCCAGGTTCGCCATCGCGATCAATTGCTGGGTTTGGCGCCGCCGCTGGCGCCGGACTACGCGGCCGATGAAGTCGGCGAACTGGCGGTGGCGTTCGATGCCACGCTGGGGCGTTTGCGGCAGGCATTGACCCGCGAGCGACTGTTCACCAGTGACGTCAGCCATGAATTGCGCACGCCGTTGATGGTGCTGGCGAGTTCCTGCGAATTGCTGCTGGAGAACCCGGGAATCGACCAGCGCGGCCGCTCACAGGTCGAGCGTATTGCCCGCGCCAGTGAAGAAATGCGCGAGTTGGTGCAGACCTTCCTGATGCTCGCTCGCGCGCAGAATGAAGAGGCTGGGGCGGCACCGCAGCAAAACCTGACGCAAGTGGCAGAAAGTCTGCTGTGCCTGTGGCGCGAGCCGATCGAGCGTAAAGGGCTGATCCTGACCTTCGAACCCGGTAACCCAGCGGATACCCGCTATAACGCAACCCTGTTGAACGCCGTGATGGGTAACTTGCTGCGCAACGCATTGCATTACACCGAACACGGTTTCATTCGACTGACACTCACCGCCAACGGATTTGTCGTTGAAGACTCCGGCGTCGGCATTCCTGAAGAGAAGCGCGAGGCCATGTTCGAGCCCTTTGTGCGTGGCAGCGAGAAACGCGGTGAAGGTCTGGGGCTTGGCTTGTCACTGGTTCAGCGCATCTGCGAAAACCAGGCCTGGACTGTCAGCCTCAGCACGATGGAGCCCCATGGCTGCCGTTTTGAGGTAGATCTTGGCCATTTCGGACGCACGTAGTGGCTTCAGGCTACTCCCGCCAACCTGTCTAAATCCTGTATAACGTTGTAATAATTTGTCAGTTTACCTGACATTTTTTTCACATCTGGATGACCTGACGCTGACACACCGCTCCTTAAGGTGGTGCCATCAGTAATTCAGGAGTCCTGGTGATGACCGGCCCGATCAAGCTCGATTTTTCCGAAAAGTACGACGATCAACACGCCAAGAAATATTTGCGCAAGCATAAAGAAAGCCTCGGACGTCGTCTTTCCCATTTGCGCGACGAGCAGTTGGCGCGCAAGGCCCTGACACTGGCCGGCGAACCCGGTCTGGTGCTGGATTTGCCCTGCGGTGCAGGACGCTTCTGGCCGTTACTGGCGGAAAAACCCAATCGGGTGATTATCGGCGCGGACAACTCCGAGTCGATGATCAAGACCGCGCTCGAAGGGCAACCAGCGGATGTGGTGAAACGGGTGCAACCCTTGCACACCTCCGCTTTCGATATTGCTCTGCCGGATAACGCAGTCGACAGCATTTTCTGCATGCGCTTGCTCCATCACATCGGAGAAGCCGAGCACCGCATGGCGATTCTGCGCGAGTTCGAGCGCGTCACCCGTGACAGCGTGATTGTTTCGTTGTGGGTCGACGGCAATTTCAAGGCGTGGAAACGCAAGCGCGCGGAGAAGGATCGTCCCAACCGCGATTACCAGAATCGCTTTTTGATCCCTGCGGCTACGGTCGAAAAAGAATTTGAAGCAGCGGGTTTCCGCATACAGGAACAACTCGACTTTATTCCGCTCTATGCGATGTGGCGAGTTTACGTATTACGCAAGAGGTAAAGGATGGCAGTGCATATGGCAGCAGAAGCGCAAGTGGCTCCCCAGGATAGTTTCGACTACTACTGGAGTCAGCGCGGTGAGTGGGTTGAAGAGCCCAATGTGCGCCGTGGGGGCGAAAGTGGTGTGCAACGGATTGTCGGCCGCGACGGCCAGTTGCTGTATGCCAAGCGCCAGACCGGTCACATCTATCGCAGTTGGTTGCACCCGTTCGGACGGCCGACCGTGTTGCGTGAGCTGGATGCCCTGACCGGTGTCAGCAAACTCGGGGTGCGCGTGCCGCACATCGTTTTCTGCGGTGCCCAGCCTGATCCGCAGCACAAGTGGCGCGCTCTGCTGGTGACCAAGTCTCTGGATGGTTTCCAGGAGCTGGAACATTGGCTGGCGGCTGCCGGTGGCCGCGATCAGTGCGGCGACGCCGTATATGAGCGTGTGCTCAAGGATCTGGCCGAGAACCTGGCGCGCATGCACAAGGGCCGCTGGCAGCACAGCTGCATCTACATCAAACACGTTTTTGTACGGGTGACGGGCGAAGGCGAGTCGGCCAGCGTTGAAGTGGCATTGATCGATCTGGAGAAATGCCGCCAGCGTCTGACCGCTTATCGCGCCGCCTCCCATGACATGAAGCAATTGCGTCGCCATTCGTCGTTCCGCGATGCCGACTGGAAGAAACTCGTCTATTTTTATGAGACGGCGTTTGGCAGCGCTATCAAAGGTTTATAGCGATGAAACTCGAAATTGCACGAGGTTTGTTTTTGGTAGGAGCCTTGGCAGTTGCTTCACTGGCGGTGGCTGCCTGGGAGCAGCCCCGCATGCAAGTCCTTAGCGCATCCACCACGGATGCGCATTGTGCAGTACCACGGGTGGCGAAAGCCTCCGTGGCAAGCCAACCCGATCATGATTTGTTGTTGTTCATGTTCGGCCTTACTCAAGGCATGAGGCCACAGAGTTGAACCGATTGAAGCCCAAATAAAAGGCCTCGCAGATGCGAGGCCCTTTTTATTGCGCATTTTTCAAGGTTCACCCCAACCCCTGTGGGAGCGAGCTTGCTCGCGAAGAGGGCGTGTCAGTCAACATCTATGGAATTTGACACACCGTATTCGCGAGCAAGCTCGCTCCCACAACGGTTAACGGGTTTCTTTGGGATCGGGTTTCGCCAACAGGGTGTAAACGCACGGCAGGACAAAAAGCGTAAACAACGTCCCGATCGACATCCCCGTCGCAATCACCATGCCGATATCAAACCGGCTGACGGCCCCCGCGCCGGTCGCCAGAATCAGCGGCACCATGCCGAACACCATCGCCGCCGTGGTCATCAAGACCGGGCGCAGCCGAATCGCTGCTGCCTCTTCTACCGCTTCACGCGCCGACAGGCCCTTGTCTTTGCGCAACTGGTTGGCGAACTCGACGATCAGGATCCCGTGCTTGCTGATCAGCCCGATCAGCGTCACCAGCCCGACCTGGGTGTAAATGTTCATGCTCGACCAGCCGAGGAACAGCGGAATCAGCGCGCCGCAGATCGACAGCGGCACCGTCACCAGAATCACCAAAGGATCACGGAAACTCTCGAACTGCGCCGCCAGCACCAGGAAAATGATCGCCAGCGCCAACGCGAACGTCACCCACAAGGCACTGCCTTCCTGAACGAACTGCCGCGATGCTCCACCGTAGTCGAACGCAAAACCGGCCGGTGCTTCTTCCCGGGCGATCTGCAATACGGTGTCGATCGCTTCGCCCATGCTCACCAGCGGGAAACCAGAGATCTTCGCCGCGTTGAGCTGTTGGAACTGGTTGAGCTGACGCGGTCGTGCGCGGTCGCTGACCTTGATCAGCGTCGACAGCGGCAGCAACTCGCCCTGGGTGTTTTTCACGTAGTAATTGTTCAGCCAGTCCGGGTTGTCGCGGTAGGGTCGTTCTACTTGGGCGATAACCTTGTAGCTACGTCCTTCAATGGTGAAACGGTTGATTTCCGCCTCGCCCAGCAACGTCGCCAGAGTGCCGCCCAGGTCCTGCATCGACACGCCCATCTGCGCCGCTTTGGCGCGGTCGATGTCGACCACCACTTCCGGTTTGTCGAACGCCAGATCGAGGTCGACGAAGGCGAATTTGCCCGACTCCATGGCGCGTTTCTTGATCCGGTCGGCCACTTGCAGCAGCAGTTCGTAGTCGTTGGCGGTATTGATCACGAACTCGAAAGGCAAACCTTCGCCGGTGCCGGGCAGGGAGGGCAAGTTGAAACCGAAAATCTGCAAACCCGCAATGGCTCCGAGTTTGCCTTGCACCTCGGGGAGGATTTCCATCTGGGTGCGGCTGCGCTCGTTCCAGGGCTTGAGCAAGAAGCCGCCAATGCCCGCCTGTACGCCGCTGTAGCCGTTGATCTGGAACGAGGAGTAGTACTCCGGAAACTCCTTGAAGATCTCGATGAACTCGTCGGTGTAGGTGCTCAGGTAATCAAGGTTGGTCGGTTGCGGGGCGGTGGCCATCATGAAAATGATGCCCTGATCTTCGTCCGGCGCCAGTTCCGATTTGGTGAACTTGAGGAACACCGGGATCAGGCACAACACAATCAGGGCAAACACCAGCACCACCGGGCGGGTGTTCAGCGTGCCATGCAGCGTGCTCTGATAGCGGCGTTTGAGACTGTCGAAGATGCGGTCGAGTCGGTGCGCCAGGCCCGTGGGGTTTTCTTCGTGGCGCAGCAAAAAGGCACACATCATCGGCGACAGGGTCAGGGCGACGACGCCGGAAATCACCACGGCGCCTGCCAGGGTTAGCGCGAACTCCTTGAACAGCGCTCCGGTCAGCCCGGTGAGGAAACCGATTGGCGCATAAACCGCCGCCAGGGTGATGGTCATCGACACCACCGGCATGGCTATTTCCCGGGCACCCTCAAGCGCTGCGTCAAACGGGGTTTTGCCTTCCTCGATATGCCGGTGGATGTTTTCCACCACGACAATCGCATCGTCGACCACCAAGCCGATGGCCAGCACCATCGCGAGCAGGGTCAGCAGGTTGATCGAATAACCCATCATTTGCATGAAGAACATCACGCCGATCATCGACAGCGGAATGGTCACCACCGGGATCACCACCGAGCGCAGCGCACCGAGGAACAGGAACACCACGACGATGACGATCAGCACCGCTTCGAACAGGGTTTTCACCACTTCGTCGATGGAGGCCTGAATGAACAGCGTGGCGTCGTAGGCGATCTCGCTTTTGAGGTTGGGCGGCAGCTGCGCCTCCAGCTCCGGCATGATCTTGCGCACTTCTTTGATCACATCCAGCGGGTTGGCCCCCGGCGTGGCCTTGATGCCGATATACACCGAAGGCGTGCCGCCGAACGAACTGATCGAGTCGTAGTTTTCCGCGCCCATTTCGACCCGCGCGACATCGCTGAGCAACACGCGGCTGTCGCCACTGACCTTGAGCGGAATCGCCGCGAAGGCTTCGGCGGACTTCAATTCAGTGTTGGCATTGATGCTGGTGACCACGTACTCGCCTTTCACTTCGCCGGCGGCGGAGAGGAAGTTGTACTGGCGCACGGCGTTGGTCACGTCGCTGGCGCTGAGGCCGAAACCGGCCAGCTTCACCGGATCGAGCCACAGGCGCATGGCGAACACTTGATTGCCGAGAATTTCCGCTTCGGCCATGCCCGGCAGGGTTGCCAGTTTTGGCTGGATCACCCGTGACAGGTAGTCGGTGATCTGCGGGTTGCTCAGGTCTTTGCTGAAGAAGCTGATGTACATCAGCGCCGAGGCGTCGGCGGACTCCTTGCTCAGCACCGGGTCTTCAGCATCCTGCGGCAGTTTGTTTTTGACTTCGTTGGCCTTGGCCAGCAACTCGGTGAACAAACGGTCGCTGTTGGAGCCGATGCGCGCGTAGATGGAGATCACCGAGAAGTTCTGCCGACTGACCGAGGTCATGTAGTCGATGCCCTCGGCGCTGGCCAGGCTCTGTTGCATCGGCTGGGTGATGTAGCCCTGAATGGTTTCGGCGTTGGCCCCGGGGTAGGCGGTTGTGACTGTGATCAGGGCGTTTTCCATTTGCGGGTATTGGCGCAGCGGCAGCTTGCTCCAGGCCTGGAAGCCCAGCAGCACAATCAGCAGGCTGACCACGGTGGCGAGCACCGGGCGGCGGATGAACGGGTCGGTAAAAGCCATGGGGATTCCTTGATCAGTCGGCGCGGGGCGGACTGTTCTGCTCGCCGAGGGTCTTGTCGTCGCTGATGGCAATGTGTGCGCCGTTGTCCAGTTTGATCTGGCCGGCCGTCACCACTTGTTCGCCGCTCTGCACGCCCTTGTTGATCATCACCAGGCCATCGCGGCGGTCACCGGTTTCGATGAAACGACGCTCGGCGATCAGTACTGGTTGGCCTTTTTCGTCTTTTTCGAGGCTGCCATCCTCGGCTTTCTTCTGGCCGACCACGTAGATCGAGTTGCCGTAGAGGGTGTAGGTGATCGCGCTCTCCGGCACCACGATGTGTTTCTGTGGATCGGGCAGCAACACTTCGAGGCTGGCGAACATGCCCGGCAACAGTTTGCCGTCAGGGTTGGCCAGGGTGGCGCGCACCAGCACGTTACGCGTGGTGCTTTCGACGAGCGGGTTGATAGCGCTGATCTTACCGGGGAAAATCTGCCCGGGGTAAGCGGCAGCCGAGATATTCACCGCTTGGCCGATGGCCAGTTTCGGCACCGATTGCTCGGGCATGTAGAAGTCGGCGTAGAGGCTACTCAAATCCTGCAGGGTGGCGATTTTTGTGCCGCTGGCCAGGTAATCACCGACGTCGACCTGACGGATACCGATGGTGCCGCTGAACGGTGCGAGGATGCGTTTTTTCGCCAGCGATGCGTTGAGCTGATTGACCGTGGCTTTGTTCTTTTGCAGAACGGCTGACAGTCGGTCGTACTCGCCTTTGGAGATGGCGCGGCTGTCGACCAGTTGGCTGCCCCGGCCGAAGTCCAGTTGCGCCAGGCCGAGGTCAGCCTTGGCTGTTTCCAGCAGGGCGGTTTCGACGGCGCTGTCGAGTTGCAGCAACGGCTGCCCGGCCTTGACCTTCTGCCCTGATTCGAATTTCAGATCGGTGACGGTGCCGGCGACTTCCAGGCTCAGGTCGACGCCTTGCAGCGCTTTAAGGCTGCCGACGGTAGGCAGGCGCATCTGCCACGGTCGCTCACTGGCGTTGGCCACGGCAACGCTGATCGGCGGTTTCGGCTTGGAGAAGCCTTGGACCATGGTGTAAATCGAAAAGGCTTTATACCCGCCCAGCACCAGGACAATCAGCAAAACAACACCCAACATGATCAGCATGCGGCGACGCAGCATATTTCCAGTTCCTTGGATAAATCAGGTGAGACAGGCGGGCAACATTACTCCGAGTGCAGGGCGGATTCCAACTGGCAGTTTTTACATGGCGGCCGGATATGAACCTTGTGGCGAGGGGATTTATCCCCGTTGGGTGGCGAAGCCGCCCTAAAACCTGCAATCGCGGTATGACTGAAGGATTTAGGGGGCCGCTTCGCAGCCCAACGGGGATAAATCCCCTCGCCACAGGGGTTGTGTCAAGTCATGAGATGAAGATGGTTGTCCCAGAGCCCTGCCGGTAATTCCAGCGGCTTGGCCAGCAGTTCAACCTGACGGCAATCGTAGTAACGGCAACGCCCCTGACCCGAGGTCACGACAAAGCCGTCTTGTACCGCACCGACGCCGGCGCAATCGGGCAACGGTGCGTCGAGGCGCACTTCGCCGCTGTCCAGATCCCAGATAAAGAAGCGGTTACCGCGCGGAGCGGTCAATGCCACCAGTCGCAGGTCGCTGTGCACCGCGACGCTGGCGGTGTAATGCCCCATCGACTGCAACTGATGCTCCGGCACCGGAAACGCCACGAACGGCTGCCCCGGACGCTTGATCGCCAGCAGCTCCGAGCGCTCGTGAGACGCGCCCATGAATTGCTGACCGGCGACGATGGTGCCGTCGCTGGCGATGCCCAAGTGGCGCACGCTGTTCATCTGCTGGGCGAGGGTTTCCTTGCTCAGCAGGGTGCCGTCGCGCTGCATCAGAACCAGGCTCGGCTCCATGGCGCTGAGGTTCATGTCGACGCGGCTTTCCGCCTCGGTCCGAATCCCGCCGTTGGCCACCACCAGGGTTTCGCCATCCGGCATCCATGACACCTGATGCGGGCCTAGACCATGGGTGGAAATCTCGCCGCTGTGCACCAGTCGCTCGCCTTCGAACCTGTACACCCCGAGCAGGCCACGACCCGGGTCGCTGGTGTCGTTTTCGGTGGCGTACAGGTATTCGCCGTCCTTGTGCACGACCGCATGGCCATAGAAATGCCGGTTCGGCTGCGACGTCACGGTTTGCAGCAACGTACCGTCACGCAGGTCGATCAGGTAGCTTTCGGTGCCCGGCCGGCGGGCGACGAACAGCGCAATCGCCAGCGTCGGATGATTGATGATGTCGTGGCAGCGCTGACCCACTTCGGTGGCGAACACGCGCGTGCCATCCAGCCGATAGCCGACGGCGTAGTGCTTGCCGTCGGTGTCGTCGCGAGCCGACAGCAGTAGCGGGCTCTGATCCTTGCGTTTGAACAGCGTCCAGCCGCCCAGCGTCACTGCTCCCAGCAGCAAACTACCTAAAGTCAGAGCCTGGCGTCGCAGCATGGCACTTGCCCTCATCAGTCACCGTCGTTGGCGTTAAAGCCCAGTTGAATGCCCAGCGCCTTGGCCAGTTCGCCTTCGTGCAGGCGATGGACAACGTTGAGGCTGTCGTAGATATCGTTGAGTTGCTGACGACCAGCGTCGTCTTCAAGCATTTCGCCGAGCGAACGCTGGGTGCTGTCGAACAGTTTCAGCGAGGCAGCGTAGGCAGCATCGATCTTGTCTGCCAGTGGCTTTTGATCGCTAGGCAACAGACCGCGCAGGCCTTTGTTGTCGACGCCTTCCCAAACGGTTTTGGCAGCGGCGAGGCTGGCTTCCAGCGCAGTCAGCGACGACTGGCTGCGCCACGCATCAGCCTGGAATGGCTGCGGCACGCCTTTGCTCTGGCGGCCCATCGGCGTGCCGAGTTTTTTCTTCAGGGTGTCGAGCGCGGTGACCTGCACGCGCAGCAGATCGGCGATCGCTTCGTGGGAGTCGGCGTAGCGCTGGTTGGGGAACTTGCTCATCTGCGCGAGCATGCCGTCGGTGTTGTTCCAGCTCAGCAGAATTTCTTCGGCCAATTGCTTCTGACGTTCGCCGATGGCGATCAGCAGTGGGCAGTATTTGGCTTTCTGCTCAGCGTTGGCAACGTCTGGCTTGGCGTCGAACAGGATGTATTCGTAAGCCGACAGGCCTTGAACCACCACGCTCGACTTGGTCAGGGCGGCGGCATCGATCTGCGGTTGTGCGACGACCAGTTGTTCGACCTGACGGCCGACGAGGTTCTTCTTGTCTGGCCAGAACTGCACCTGCCACGAGCGGTTGCCCTCGGCCAACGGGCCGATCAGCAACGGTTGCAACTCGGCCCAGGCTTTCTGCGCGTGCAGGAAGTCGGCGCGGGCGGTTTCCAGGGTTTCCTTGCCCTGGCAGTAGGCGAGGGCGCTGACGGCCAGTTGCTTGTCGGCCTCGACCCAACGGGTGTAGGTCGGCAGGATCACCGATTTGGCAATGGCAGCCGAGGTAACGGCTTGCGGATCCTGCGGCGAGCAGGCGCCGAGGGCGATGGCGGCAAGGCTGGTGAACAACAGCTTGGGACGGAACATGTCGGGCTCCCGGATCTTTATCTGTATTTAAAGTGAGTTCAAAAACGCCAGCAGCGCGGCACGCTGCTCGGCATTGAAAGCTAAAACCTGTTGCTGCGCAGCTGTCGCTTCGCCGCCGTGCCAGAGCACCGCTTCGAGCAGATTGCGTGCGCGGCCATCATGCAAAAACTGGGTGTGGCCACTGACCGCTTGCGTCAGGCCGATCCCCCACAACGGCGGCGTGCGCCAGTCGCGGCCGGAGGCCTGGAATTCCGTGCGGTGGTCGGCCAGACCGTCGCCCATGTCATGCAGCAGCAGATCGCTGTACGGGCGAATCACTTGATTGGCCAGTTCAGGTTCGGCCGCGTTGGCGGCGGTGGTGTATTTCGGTGTGTGACACGACTGGCAACCGGCCTGGAAAAACAGGTTCTTGCCGGCCAGCACTTGTTCGTCGTTGATGCCTCGACGCGCGGGCACGGCGAGGTTGCGGCTATAAAACAGCACCAGACGCAGGATGTTATCGCTGACTTCCGGCTCGCCATTTGGGCCATTGCCGTTCGGCGCCTGTTTGCAGGCGGTTTGCGCGTCGGTGCAGTCATCGAACGGTCTCAGGCTGGTGGTGAGGCCCATATCACCTGAAAACGCGTGAACATTCTGTTGATTGAGGTTTGGTTGCCCGGCTTTCCAGCCAAATCGACCGATGACGGTTTTTTGCAGCTCGTCGTCCCAGACCTGGTTCGGCCGGCCATTGACCGCGTTTTTTTCTTTGGCTTGCGCGGCGGCGTTGGCGAGGATTGCGTCTTCGGGGATCGCTTCGAGCAGGCCGAGGCCGATCATCGGCGGGGCGACACGCGCCGAGAAACGCGTGTCCGGGTGCATCGGGCCGTAACCGAGCTGGGTGATCTGCAACAGCGGTTTGCGCAACTCGACTTCGGTGCCGTCCTTGAAGCGCACGGGAACCGGCGTGTACTCGACGCGCACCTTGCCTTCCGGCACGACGCCTGGCACGGCCATGTCCTGAAACTGCCCGCCGTACACCGGCTCCGGCACTACGCCGAGCTGCTCGATGACTTTGGCGTATTGCGGCGCATCGGGGATCGACAGGCGCACCAGCATTGATACCGAGTTGGCCGCGTCAGGCAGTGGCGGATGACCGCGACCGTCCTTGATGTGGCAATTCTGGCAGGCGTTGGTGTTGAACAGCGGACCGAGGCCGTCGCGGGCGGTGGTGGTCGACGGCGCGGTCACCCACGGGCTGCGAAAGAAACTGTTGCCGACGCTGAAATCCACCCGCCGTGACGGCGGCAGGTTGGCCGAGGGCAGGGAGAATGCGTTCTGATCGGTCTTGCGCACGGTCGCTGCACCGCCCGAGCGTGCTTCACCGGGCTCAGCCTTGGTGAAACGCGGGGCGTCATCGCAGGCACTCAGGCCCAGGGCCAGAAACAGTGCGGACAAGCGAAGAGGCAGCGAGGGCATCAGACATCCTGCGGACGGGCGAAAACAAAGGCGCAAAGTCTAACAGGGCGAGGGAGTTTGAATAAGAGGAATTATCGTTTGCTTGATATGGAACAGGGGTTGATCAGGTCTGAAGCACAGCGCAGAAACCTCTGGGAGCGAGCTTGCTCGCGAATGCGGTGTGTCAGTTGATGCTTCTGTATCTGATCCAGCGCTTTCGCGAGCAAGCTCGCTCCCACAGGGATTGTTGGCGTACACAGATCTTGCGAGCGTTGAGAAACCTGTGGCCTGCCAGCGATGGCGTCATCAGCATCACCGCAAATGGCAGGCATGAAAAAGGCGACCCGAAGGTCGCCTTTTTTGACTCAGACGCGGTGATCAGAACTCGTGATCAGCGCTGTCCGGGTTCAGATCGCTGATGCCCAGTTTGCCGGCAGCGGCTTCGATCGAACCGGTCTGCTTGACCAGGGATGCGATGGCGTCACGGACGACCTGGTTGCCAGCGGTGTTGCCGGCAGCGATCAGTTGGTCGTAGTGCTCACCCTTGTTGGCGTGATCAACCATGACCTGGATCTTGGCTTCGGTCGCGGCCAGATCGGCTTTCAGTGCGGTGTCGGCAGCCGGATCGGCCTTGGCCACCAGCGACGACAGGCTGGCGCCGGTCATCTTGGTACCGTCAACACGGGTGTACTCGCCCAGGTAAACGTTACGAATGCCTTTGGCATCGTAGAAGTGCGAGTAGTGAGTGTTGTCGCTGAAGCAGTCCTGTTCGTCTTCCGGGGAGTTGGCTTCCAGAGAAACCTTCATGCGCTCGCCCGCCAGTTCGCCCAAAGACAGGCTGCCCATGCCGAAGAGCATTTTGCGCAGACCGGTTTCGCCCGACTCGGCTTCCAACGTGGCGCGGTAGTTGTCAGCCACGTTCGGCTTCCAGTTACCGACCATTTCTTGCAGGTCGCTGACCAACAACTGGGTCACCGACTTCAGGTAAGCGCGACGACGATCGTTGTGACCGCCAGTGGCGCCGGCGCCTTCCAGGTAGTCGGAAGCAGGACGGTTGCCAGCGCCAGGGCCGGTGCCGTTGAGGTCCTGGCCCCACAGCAGGAATTCGATGGCGTGGTAGCCGGTGGCGACGTTGGCCTCGGAACCGCCCAGCTCATTCAGGCTGGCGAGTTTTTCCGGGGTGATGTCTTTGACGTCGACCTTGTCTTCGCCGACCTGTACTTCGGTGTTGGCGATGATGTTGGCAGCAGCGCCCGGGTTACCCAGCGCGTGCTCGTAGGATTTGTCGACGTAGTCGATCAGACCCTCGTCCAGTGGCCAGGCGTTAACCTGACCTTCCCAATCGTCAATGATGGTGTTGCCGAAGCGGAACACTTCGCTCTGCAAGTAAGGCACGCGAGCGGCGACCCAGGCAGCCTTGGCGGCTTTCAGGGTGTCGGCGTTCGGCTTGGCGAGGAAGGCGTCGACGGCGGTCTGCAGGGTTTTCGCGGTGGATTCGGCATCGCTGTAAACGGCGAAGACCATGTCGGCGTAGTGCGCGACCACAGCCTTGGCGGCGGCTTCGTCGACCTTGCCGGCAGCGGCAGGCGCAGCCGCTGGAGCAGTGGTGCTGGCGGCTGGAGCCGGCGCGGCAGCCTTGTCTTTGCCTTCGCCGCAACCGGCGAGGGAAATAGCGATGGCCAGCAAACTGGCGGTAGCCAGAGGCATACGAATCATGGCGAACATCCTGCTTCGGTAGTTGAATGGACTCGCGCTGGGGGCGCAAAACTGCGACATAATGCAAATCTTTCGCATTATGTGTAAAGGGTTGTAGCTGGAAATATTTCTTATTTACGCTTTTAGAGGATTGCCGCGTTGGTGCGCTGCGCCTGCTTGAGATAAACGCTCAGCTCTCGCGCCGGCAGCGGTTTGCTGTAGTGGTAGCCCTGACCTTCGTGGCAGCCTTCGGAGATGATGTAGCTTTCCTGCTCGGCGGTTTCCACGCCCTCGGCGATCACCTGCATGCCGAGGCTTTTGCCCAGTTGGATGATCGCGCGAACGATGGTCGCATCGTCGTCGTCATCCAGCAGATCCTGCACGAAGCTCTTGTCGATCTTGATCTTGTCCAGCGGCAGGCTTTTCAAATAACTCAGCGATGAATAACCGGTGCCGAAGTCGTCGATGGCAATCAACGCACCCGAGCGACGCAGGCTCAGCAAGTGCTGGGCAGCGGTGCTGATGTCTTCCATCAGGCCGGTTTCGGTGACTTCCAGTTCCAGGCTTCGCGGCGGCAGGCGGTACATCTGCATCAGGTTGTTGACCACCCGTGGCAGCTCGGCGTGGTGCAATTGCACGGTGGACAAATTCACCGCCATGCGCAGGTCGGCGAAGCCCTGATCGTGCCATTCGCGCAATTGCTTGCAGGCCTGATCAAGCACCCACTCGCCGATGGCGATGATCGTGCCGTTCTGCTCGGCCAGCGGGATGAACAGGTCCGGCGGCACCAGACCGTGCTCCGGATGCTGCCAGCGAATCAACGCCTCGACGCCGACCACGCGATGATCGCGATAGCTGATCTGCGGCTGATAGACGAGGTAGAACTGGTCACGCTGCAACGCATCGCGCAGGTCTTTTTCCAGTTCACGGCGGCGGCGCATTTCGCTGTCGACGCTGGCGATATAGAACTGATAACGATTGCGCGAGCGGGTCTTGGCCAGCGTCATGGTCTGTTCGGCTTTCTGCAACAGCTTCTCGGTGCTGTCGCCATCCTCGGGGAACAGGGTGATGCCGATGGTCGCACGCAGACGGATTTCCTGATGATCAAGGGCAAACGCTGCCTCCAGATCATCGAGAATGCTTTGCGCCAGTTCTGCGGCTTCGTAAGGCTGTTCAATATCGGCTTGCACGAGGGCGAACTGATCGCCGCCCAAACGGGCGAGGGCGCCGAGGCGGCCGCTGTGGGCACGCAGTCGATCGGCCAACGCCAGCAGCAATTGGTCGCCGGTCTGATAACTGAACTGCTCGTTGATGCCTTTGAAATCGTCCAGCCCCACGCACAACACCGCGACCCGGCGTTGCAGTTTGCCGGCGTCGACCAGAATCTTGTCGAGTTGCTGCTGCAATTGCTGGCGGTTCGGCAGACCGGTGAGGAAGTCGTACTGGGCCATGCGCAGCAGACTGTTTTCCGCTTCGTGGCGCAGATGCGTATTGCGTTCGATGGATTCGAGCAACTGGTTGGCGGTGTTGATCCAGATGCCCAGTTCGTTTTTCTCGTGACCCTTGAGCTGTGGGATCTTGTGCTCGCTGGGACGGTCCGGGTTGATCTCGGTCAGGTGCTCGATGATCCGCGACAGCGGTTTGGTCAGCAGCCAGTGATAAACCAGATACAGCACCAGGCCCATGGCCAGTGCGCGCAAAACACCGGAAATGAAAATGATCACCGAACTGACGATAAAACCCTCGCCATAGGTGGCAGTGTCGAGGGTGATGCTCAGGTCGCCGTAATACTCGCTGTACGGGCCGCGTCCCACCAGTTGAGTGGTGAAAGTGCGTTCCTGACCCAGAATCAGGTCGGTCAGCCAGCGGCTGCTGGAATGCTGCAAGTCGCGGGATTTTTGCGCGAGCATGGCTTCGTTGGGATGGCCGATAGAGGCCTGACGCACGGCGTCGTCCTGGAACAAGCCTTCGATCACCTGCATGCCCATCTCCCGATCCAGGCTATAGACGGCCTGAGTGGAGGGGTCGCGGAACATATCGAGGATGCGCTCGGCGTCGCCAGCCACGGCCTGACGGGTTTTGTAGGCATCGAAAACAATCTGCGCGCAGCTCAAGACCACACCGACGATCAATGCCGACAGGAGCACCACCCGGAGCAACTTCACCGACAAGCTGTTCTTGAGTTCCAGCTTCAAAGGGTTATTCCTTGTTTCGTGCGGGTAGCGTCAGTTTGCCATGAGTATTGGCAATCCCGGGGTGGCAGTCAAAGGGACAATCGGGCACAGGATGGTTTGCCCGTAGCCTTGGCCAAAATGCTGCCATCTGGAGTATTAGCCCTATTTGTACTATGTCGGTAGTTTTAGCTCTCAACTTGAGCGATGCGGAACAAATTTTCCTCTGTTGGATGTTAGTCCTCTGTGGTGCGGCAGCAAGCGGCGGGTGGCGGCATTGCGCGTGAGAACAACGCTATCGATGTGTAGGCGCTGCCGAGGGTCGCGATTTTTTGATGATGATTCTACAAAACGACATCAAAAGATCGCGGCCTGCGGCAGCTCCTGCATAAATTAAAGGCGTAAAAAACCCGGCATGGCCGGGTTTTGTCTGGTAGGTGCTATCGGAATCGAAGGCGGTTTATCGATCAACGAATCCGAAGCGAAGCGAAAATTTTCATCCAATTGCCATGGGGTAAGTAGCTGAGGTCACCCATCAACGTATTTATAAAATTGGCGTTCTCATTCTCCTCGAAGGTTCGAAGATTAGCCAAAGCTCCCGTGATGCCGAATACAAGAGTATTGAGATCGCCAACGATGTTAGGTAGTGCTGTTAAAACCCTGTTCGAATTGAATAGGGAAGTACTTACATTCTTCGGCATCGGGCCGAAGCCTTTCTGAAGCGCTTGTCTGGCATTTGCAAGGAACGCCGTCCGATTGAAAATGCTCTTGCCGACGAAACGTGCGGTGTTCCCCAAATGCCGTGCGAATCGAGCGGCACTCTGCAAAATCCTCGACCCCATGGACCATGCTCCTCCGGCGACCCCAAAGACCAGACCTGCCCAGGCCAATCCTTCGGACAATCCTGGATTGCTGTCGGCAATGACTACCGATGTAATAATCAGGGCTGCGGAAACAACGGCCAATGCACTGAGGGCGACGGCGAAGAGCATGCTTGCGCCACCTGTCATGGGCGCAAAAAAAACACCTATGCCGGTAAAGAGTATCGTGTGAACCAATGCGCCGTCTTTCCCTAGACCAGCTGCTGGATGTTCGTGGTATCCCCCCCGAGCTCTTGCAATTGCTCTACTTATATCTTGGTGGCCGCTCGGATCATAAGAATTGATCGGGTCGCCATTAGTGCAATAACCGTACGCGTGTGGGCCGCCCACACCGAATGGGCTTTCCGAGTCCGGGGCATTGAACTGCCGTGTCTCAGTATCGAGAAAACGGTACCCTGCACCCAGTGGATACTGCCTGTAGCCGGGCCCGGTGAATTCACCATTAAAACCCAGCATAGAATCCGATACGGAATTAGAACGTCCACCAAAAGGCGTATAGCGATGAAACTTTTTGGTCTGGGCCTGCGCGTCATAGGTCACCCATACCGTGCCATCAATGTCGCGCAATTCGAATAGGGTTCTGTTCACACCTGAACGCCTGACTCGCTGGAGAGTGCAGGCAGCACTGCCGGGCTCAAGGTGATGATTGTTTTCATTGGCCCCGAGCGTGTAGTCGCCATGGATCTGCAACTCGTTATAGAGGGTTTGACGTTTATCCCTGCCGGAACCGATGTCATAGGTTGCCAGGCGATCTTTTGGGTCATAGGTGTAATAGGTGCTGCCTTGCTGTCTCAGTCGTCCCAACCAGTCATAAGTGTATTTTGTTCCGAGCCCATCCTGAAGGAGGCGACCTGCCTCGTCGTAGCTGAGCGTTCTGGAGAAGTACTCATAATCCCGGTGGGTGTTCTGGATCTTTACCAGTCGGCATCCACTGGTACTGTCATAGGTGTAGGTGGCAGTGTTCGTCCCACCGTCAAAGGTGGTTACGCATTTACTGACATTGCCCAATCCGTCATAGGTGAACCTCTCATCGCTGATGGTGCGACCCTTTGGGGTAGTGGGTCTGCATTCCCCTGAGGTGAAGCACCATTTGAGTCGCCCCCCTGCGTTGTAAGTGAAGTAGCGCGAGCCTTTTTTATCGTTACCATTTTTTAGCTCAACTGATTTGAGTTTTCCGTCGCCAAAGTAAGCAGTGGTTATTTCCAGATTCGCCTGGGCATTGCCGGCGACCATGAACTGACGGCTGATTTCACGGTGTTGGGCGTCATAGGTGTAACTTACGTTGACGGATCTCTGTGTACCATCCGCAGTATCTATGACAGTTTCTGCGCTCAATTGCCCCTGATCGGTGTAACTGTTAGTCGTGGAAAGGTCGATGCTGACGCTCTGGATGCGCTGCCCGATGGCGTTATAAACAAACTGCGTCAGTTTTTCTGATGGGTCTGTTGCACTGAGCAAACGACCTCCCAGTGAATGAGACGAGGACAGTTTTTTCTCTTCGTTGGGTTGAATTCGTACGCGCTGTTGGATGACTTGTAAATTGCGGTCATGGGTGAATTCTAGAAGACGTTCTCCCTCGCTTGCTGTGGAGAGACTCTGCTGCCCGTAGGCATAAGTGAAGGTCTTCTGCTGACTGCCATCTTCAGTACTGACTTTGCTCGGTTTGTTGCCCAACTCCTTGATGTATTCATGCTTCAGGACCATGCCGTCAGCATTGAATGTCAATTTGGGCACTGGGCTGGATCCCTCGTATTCGTAACGTTCTATGGCGTCGCCTCGAGTCAGCGAGAGGGTACGACCCCACCCATCGAAATTCCGTCTACCCAACTCATACTTCTTAAGTCCAAGCCAGATCGCTATGCTCGCGGTTTCGTCGCTCGGCGAATCTTTGGCGTACGTGTACTCGTAGCGGTAGACCACGGCTGGAGGAAGAAGGCCTCCCTTGTCTATTTGTGTATGGCTCTCAGACAACCGGCGTCCGAATCCGTCATAGGTATAGTTTATGATCGTGGTGCCGTATTCTCCTGCGGTCTGTAAACGCTCAAGTAGCTTCCAGTCGTTATAGTTGGCGTTCTCGGTTTGGAAAACCTCACCATCTTGTCCGAGCCACTCGATTTTCTTGATCGTCTCGTCCGCGTTGTAACTTGTAATCTTGCGGTGCTTATCGGTCGACCTTCCGCTCCACTCTTCTCGAATCATTGCGATTGGGTCGTACTGGTTGAAATCCTCTCGTCCATCGCTGTAGCGTCGCCCGCTGACTTCACCATACTGATCGTATTGCACCTCGCTCCACTCGCTCAAGACCGTGCCGTCTGCCTGGTAATCATATTGAGTGCTGCGCAGTTCGCGCCCGGAGTCGTCGTAGCTGACGTCCTTGATCAGTCGCGGTGTGCCTGCGGCAACGTATTCGTGCTGCCTGACCAGCCGATCCTGACCATCGTATTCACTTAGGCGAACTCGACCATTTGGCTCGGTGATTTGCACCTGTCCAGGGGCCGGGTAAGCGTAAGTGGTAGTTTGCTTGTAGGTTGCGCTTTGTGCGCACAGGGTATGGGTGATTACTCTGCCGAATGCGTCATAGGCGTATTCGGCCCGATTACCATCTGTATCTACTTGGCGAATGATGCGTCCACTCAGAACACTCTGTGTTTGAGACGACGTACGTGTTGCACTGCCAACGTGAGCGGTTGTCACTGCGGTCAATTCTGTATTGTTTACCCCCCCGAGCGAATACGTGAAAGAGTGTCGAGGGTAAGAGATTTGGCCTCGCGAACGGCTAGTATTTTTTTGTCGCCCTTTACGAAAGTCATCTTCATCGTAGTAAGAAATTGTCTGCTCTTCCTTGGTGGTCTGAAAGTCGAAAGGTTTAAAGTCTTCAACAGTACGACTGAGTTTCAGTTCGCTCATGCCGGTTATAGTGGAGTAGTCGTACTGTTTGGTCGTTAGAAGCTTGCCCAGAAGGGCTTCTACTGATGTGAATTCCTGTTTTATATAACTCGAAGGAAATTTTTCGAAATTGTCCGGGGATGTGGTTTCGCCGTCCAGGTATTCGAGCGATTTAATTACGGTGCGTTGTTTGTTTTCAATAAGACCTCCGTCCTTATTGAGTCTGTTGTGGATTTGTATTGTCCGTGTGTTGCCATTTTTTTTGTAGGAAATGTTTCGGCTATTTTTTAAGCTGTTTCCTTCAGTAGAGATGTCGTAGTCTGTTTGAACTTCCCAAGCATCGCGAAAGTGTATGATCTCTGAAATGATTTCGTTGGTAGAAAAGTCGTACCGGTAATGGGTTGATTTAGTGTGCTCGATTTTTTCAGTTAGGTAATATGTATTGCTGGTGTTCCAGCTATACACAAAAAAGTTCCAGAAATGTGGCCCCTCGCCGCTAGGTTTAATTCTATGGTCTGTAATACAGGGTAGTTTCGATAGCTTTGGGTTGCCCGGGTAGGGCAGTCCCTCGTCTCTGAGATCCACCTCATCAACAAGTCCGTCCCAACCCTCGCATCTTGTCAGCACCCAACCAGCAGTTTTGTGATCGATATAGTCAAAAGTGGCTTCGATACCTTCAGCCAGTTTCACCGATCCAAGCGAGTAGTCTTCAATGGTCAGTTCATAGCGCAGCGTTTCAGTGGGATCATCCGGCCAGTAAGTGATGGTGACAGGCGTGACGGGTTGGTCGTCATCCTCGGCGAGTGTGTAATCCAGTTCAATCAGCGTGCGGGTTTCATCCTGGATGCTGAGCAGCATGATTTGATAGTAGGTTTTCCCGTCAATTACATGAGGCGTGCTGGCCCAGCTAAAAGTTATATAGTTATATCCATCGGTTGTCAGTGATTCGGGTAGATAAAAACGTGTATCGCCCAATTTGGTCAATACTTCCTTTCTGCCACCCTTGCGGTAAACAGTCAGCTTGCTGTCGGTGCCCCATTCAGCGATAACAGCTAAGTGTTTCAGGTCTACGCCTTTTTTCAGGGGCAGTGTCTCCCCGGTGTCGAGCGTTAGTTTTTCGTACTCTTCACTGAAGATGGCAAAACTGTGTTCCCAGCCGTCACCCAGCGCGAACATGTTGTTACTTAATGGACTATAGAACAGGCTCATATCGACGGTCGGGCCACTGCCGGAATTGCCGATCACCGAAGGCATTTTCAGATACGCCTCGAACAACCCGGTGCGAGTGTTGACCATGTTGGATTTCTGGGTGGTTGCGTTAAAGATCGGATCGCTTTCGTAATCGGCCGGATCCTTGCCCATCGGATTATGCGCCATGATTAATCTCCCTATAGATGCGTTGCCCTGAACCATCAGGACATTCATGGAGATTTGAACGTACGCAAGAATACCAAGATGGGTAACTGTCAGAACTGACAGTTGTTTATAAGTATTTGCACTGAATTAGTGGTTTTTTAGATGTTTTTGCGCAATTTGAGTCTGACATGCTCTTGAGACGTTTGGCGCGGGCGAAAAAAAACCGAAGCCCCGTTTGAGGCTTCGGTTTTTTGCGCTGTTTACCGACTATTCAAGTCAGCCAACAGTCGTACTGCAGTGCAGCTTAAGCGGTGAAGGTTTTGCCTTCGAACTGCTCAGCAACGAACTTCCAGTTGACCAGGTTCCAGAACGCTTCGACATACTTCGGACGAACGTTGCGGTAGTCGATGTAGTAAGCGTGTTCCCAGACGTCGCAGGTCAGAAGCGGGGTGTCGCCGCTGGTCAGCGGGTTGCCGGCGCCGATGGTGCTGGCAAGGGCCAGGGAACCGTCAGCCTTTTTAACCAGCCAGCCCCAGCCGGAACCGAAGGTGCCGATCGAGGTTTTGCTGAACTCTTCCTTGAACTTGTCGAACGAACCGAAAGCAGCGTTGATGGCTTCAGCCAGCGCGCCGGTTGGTTGACCGCCGGCGTTTGGCGCCAGGCAGTTCCAGTAGAAAGTGTGGTTCCAGACCAGAGCGGCGTTGTTGAAGATGCCGCCCGCGGAAGTCTTGACGATTTCTTCCAGGGTCTTGCCT
>NZ_JBIWAL010000052.1:0-38743 GCF_044760045.1 Pseudomonas sp. NPDC098747
CAGCGTGTAATCTCTCTGACTGCGTCTTCCGCCCGTATCCATTGCGCCCTCCTGATAAAAAGCCAGAAGGTGTAAACCTTATTCAGGACGCGACACACTAATGAAATGTGGCTTCTACAGTTTGCGACTGACTCACCTGTTTTCGTCCACCCAGCTGTGAGTAGGTCTGCAAATCACAGGTGTTCTGCTCCCCAGCCTCGGGCTTTTGCGTCATTTCACGATGGGCGATGTCGAGTACGCCCTGAGCTGCATATCTGAAACCGTTCTTTTCGATACAGGAGCGTTTTGCGATCAGCGCCTGCACCTCATCAGCCGCATTGAATACATTGCTGATCTTGCCGGGAAAAACATAAATGACGCCCTCATTTTCGAAAGTGACGGCGCTACGGAATTCGGAACGCGTTTTCAATTTGGCCAGCACCGAGCCTTTCCAGCCGGTGTAGTGAAACCGGCGAGAAAACTCAGGCCAGAATCGACACATTTCAGCTTCGGCAAACGCTTTGACCTTCGCGGCGACAAACTCATCCGTCAGCCCTTCCAGCAACGCATCAGCCTGGGCGACCGTGGGAAAAGAACCCATGATGGTGTAGCTGCCATGCGTAAGGATGTAGTTCGCCGGAAAACTTCCCTGCGTCGTAATAGCCGGCATCAGGCATGGGAACCAGCCGTCCATTACGATAAATGAGAACGGCTTTTCACTCGGCTGCTTATCCTGGTAGCACAATGCAAGACAAGGCTGGTAGACCACCTCTACATCGAAAGGAAAGTCCCGTTCAAAGTGCGCTGGAAGCAATGACTGGAACCCGGTCGTGTTGATCACCAGATCAAACGCCAGAACACTGCCGTCATCCCTGTAAATAAGCTCTGGCTCGCTTGGCGGACAATTTTCTCGACGCAAAATCCGCTGTGTATCTGAACGCCCGCTACCGCCAGCCTTTCGCGAAAATAACTGCGCAATCGATCACCCAGCACCACACTCGGCTCATCGAGATCGAACGCTGATTCCAGCCCAGAGAAGGCACTGGAGCTCAGGTCCACCTCGCGGCACTCCGGCGACTCGTGGCATACATGAGCAAAAGCATCGTTACTCACCTTGGAGCGATTACCCAGCGCGTCCTTCGTGCCTTGCGCGTAAATCGCCGAGTCGTGAGTCACGACCAGTTCAGGATAAGTCTCACGAAAGCGATCAAACACTTCCAGGCAGCTCTCTCTTGTATTTCTGGAGCGCGGGTAGTGAGGGCCTTTGTGCAGACGTATCCCGAAATCACCGGAAACGCCCTGGAAAATATCCGGATGCTTATCGAGCAATACGACTTGATGACCTGCGTTTACTAACGCCAATGCACAATGAGCTCCATTCCAGCCTGCCCCGACAACTGCGATCTTCATTACGGTGTTCCCTTCCGTGGAGCCTCGCGGCATGCGATGGCTGCGGCCCACTAGAGGAAGGAGATCGGTGCCCATTACAGAGGCGCTGCACAGAGGGAACATTCCGCGGCGCTTACAGAATATTCCTACAAGAAGGCAAGGATGATCGTATCGAGTTGCGGCACTAGCGCACAGCGGCGTATTCGTGACCACATGCCAGACAATGACTCAGCCATTCCCCCAGGAACAGATTGAGTTGTGCTTTTTCATCCGGCTGGTGCATCGCGGCGTTCGGGTAAGGATAGATGCCGCGAAAGCGTCGTGCATGTTCGGCGCTGATCACTTCGGCCATACGCGCGTCGTGATAGACCTGCACTTCCAGTTGCGGCACCGGCAGCCACGGCAGGCTGTGCTCCTGGCGCACCTGCAAAGTGGTGGTATACGGGCAGGTTTGCAGCACTTCGAGGGCCAGTACGCCGAGCATCTGCTCGCCCTGAGTCACGGCGATGCGCCGCGCCTCGGGTTCGTTGCGCATGTCCGGCACCAGACGCATCAGGCGCGCGTAGTTGGCCTCGCAGGCGGCTTGCAGCCCCACGAGGTCGACTCGATAACGATCGCGCAGCTTGTTTACAACCATAGCCCCCTCACTTCGGCGCGGTTGAGCGCCAGCCATTGCAAAGCGATGATGCTCGCCGCGTTGGCAATGCGTCCGTCACGGACGGCCTGCAAGGCATCTTCAAAGGCCCAGACCGTGACGCGGATATCTTCTGCCTCTTCCTCCAGCCCATGCAGGCCGCCAACGCCATCGGTGCTGCAACGCCCCAGATACAAATGCACGAATTCGTTGCTGCCGCCCGGCGACGGGAAATATTTGGTCATCGGCCACAGGGCCTTGATGTCCAGCCCAGCTTCCTCCTGCGCCTCGCGGTGAGCAACTTCTTCCGGCTGTTCATCCTTGTCGATCAGACCAGCGACCAGCTCGACCAGCCACGGGTTGTCGGCCTTGCCCATAGCGCCAACTCGAAATTGCTCGATCAGCACCACCTCGTCGCGCTGCGGATCGTAGGGCAGCATGCACACGGCATCGTGACGCACGAACACTTCACGGTTGATCTCGCGGCTCATGCCCCCGGCGAACAGCTCATGGCGCAAGTGCAAACGATCGAGCTTGTAGAAGCCCTGATAGCAGCTCTCGCGGCGCACGATGTCGACGGCGGTCGGAATGGCGTTGGCAAAGTCAGTCATGAGCATCCTCGTTTACTGCGAATCCATTACGAAGTTGCTTTTTGTTACTTGCAACCTCGACTTCGCGCCATCCTAACGCGCCCGAACCGTTTGATGCAGCCCCTTTACCGTCATCGGGATGGACGGTGGCGGCGAAACCCACTCTAATTAGCTTAGTGGCGAACTGACTGCTTCGTTGAGAGTCGAAGCGGTAACTTTTTGCCTTCCCCTGCTTTCGAAAGGACGCCCATGTCGCTTTTCAAAATTGCCTCCGTGGCCGCCATCGCCCTGACCCTGGGCGCCTGCGCTAGCCTGTTTCAGCCCAACTACCGCACGCCGCTGGAAACCACCCGCGACGCGTCGGAACAGCTCAAGCCTGGATGTTCCAACCCTGATTGCCCACTGGTGAACATCGATACCCTGCGCTTCCCGGCAGAACCCGCGCTGGACCCGATCATCGAAAAACGCCTGCTGCAAATGACCCGCACTGAGCCGAATGCCTCCGTGGCGCCGACGCTGGCGGCCTACCGCGAGCAGTTTCTGGCCAACGCCGGGCCACGCCACAGCAGCTATCTGCAAGCCAAAGTACGTGAGCAGCATGACGGCTTGGTGATCATCGAACTGTCGAGTTACCTGGACACCGGTGGTGCACATGGCACACCGGGTCGCGGCTTCATCAACTATTCGCGCCAGCAGCACGAGGTGCTGAACCTGTCCGACATGCTAATGCCGGGTCAGGAAGAAGCGTTCTGGAAGGCTGCACAAGTGGCGCACAACAGCTGGCTGATCAGCACCAAGCTCGATCAGGAAGCCGAGTTCGTCAAGAGCTGGCCATTCGTGAAAACCCCGCACGTGGCGTTGACCTACGGCGGCGTGATCCTCAAGTACGAAGTGAGCACCATCGCGCCTTACGCGCTGGGCCACGTCGAACTGAAGATCCCTTATCCACGCCTGAACGGCATTCTCAAGCCTGAACTGTTTCCCGGCCGTAACTGAAGGCCCGACCGAGCACAAATTGCAGCAGCCCTGCCAGCACCAGCGCCGGCAGGGTAGCGCCGATGTCCGGATACAGATTCGCCAGCAAGTGATAGGTGCTGACGCCACCCAGCCACGCCAACAACGCCGGCCAGCGCAATGCGGCTGATGCGACCTGCCCCCGACGTTTGCGCAGGATGAAGTGATCCACCAGCACCACGCCGAACAACGGCGCAAACACCGAGCCGATCAGCAGCAGGAAATTCTGGTACTGCGCCAAGGGCGCCAGCAGAGCAATCAGCGTGCAGATGACGCCGATGGCGAGAGCCAGATGCTCGACTTTCAGGCGCAATAGAATCCCGCTGGACACCGCTGCCGAATGAATGTCGGCGAAGGCGTTTTCCGACTCGTCGAGCAGAATCAGCAGCAACGGAATACCCAACCCGGCACCGGCCAGTGCCAGCAGCAACGCATTGACTTCACCGCTCGGCGCGAACGCCAGGGTGTAGGCCACGCCGAGGCTCATCAGCCAGAAATTACCGATGAAGAAACCGACGGCGGTGCCGCCAAAAACGTTCTTCGCACGCTTGCCGAATCGCGAGTAGTCGGCGATCAGCGGCAGCCACGACAGCGGCATGGCAATAGCGATGTCGAAGCCCACGGCGAATGGCATCGAACCGTCACCGGCGCGCGCCCAAAGTGCGGCCAGATCAGCCTTGGCGAACAGGTTCCAGGTCAGCCAGAGGCACACGGCCAACAGCAACCAGATACCCCATTTGCGCAGGATCTGCCGGACAAACGTCAGCGGCCCGCTGACGGCAAGCAGGGTCGCCAGAGCGCCGAAAAACAGTGTCCACAACACCGGATTCGACCACAGCGAACCTTCGCTGAATGCGCGGGTGCCAAGCAGGCTGGCCGCATCACGCATGACGATGATTTCGAACGAGCCCCAACCGATCAGTTGCAGCAGATTGAGCAGCGCCGGCAGGCTCGCGCCTTTGCTGCCGAGGCTGAGTTTGAGTGCAGCCATCGACGACAGACCGGTGTCGCTGCCGATCACGCCGACGGCCGCCAGCAGCAAAACGCCGACCAGCGTGCCGAGGAAAATCGCCAGCAGCGAGCCGGACAAGCCCAGACCCGGCGCCAGCAATGCGCCTGTCTGCAGCACCATCAAGCCGATGCCGAGAGAGAACCACAGGGAAAACAAATCGCGACCGCCGAACACACGCTTCTCGGCGGGCACGGCGAGATCGGGGGAATAGGTACTGGGTTTAATGCTCAAGGGTGTTATCTCAGAGGAATATTTTTGTCATTGAGAGCTTCGGTGCCGGTTCTGACGCCTTCGCGAGCAAGCTCGCTCCCACAGGGGATTTGTTAACAACACAGATCACTGTGGGAGCGAGCTTGCTCGCGAAGAGGCCAGCACAGGCACCATCAACCTCGGGTCAGATCAGACTTTTTTGTACAGCTGACTGCCTTCCTTCTTGAACCGCTCGGCCTGTTCCGCCAGGCCCTGGGCAACCTCTACGTCGACCGCCTCGATCCGCTGGTTGGCCGCGTATTCGCGGACTTCCTGAGTGATCTTCATCGAGCAGAATTTCGGCCCGCACATCGAACAGAAGTGCGCGACCTTGGCCGAGTCCTTCGGCAGGGTTTCATCGTGGTACGAACGGGCGGTGTCCGGATCGAGACCGAGGTTGAACTGGTCTTCCCAACGGAACTCGAACCGCGCCTTGCTCAAGGCGTTGTCGCGGATCTGTGCACCCGGATGGCCCTTGGCAAGGTCGGCGGCGTGCGCGGCGATCTTGTAGGTGATGATCCCGGTTTTCACGTCATCCTTGTTCGGCAGCCCCAAATGCTCCTTAGGCGTCACGTAGCAAAGCATCGCGCAACCAAACCAGCCGATCATCGCCGCACCGATACCGGAGGTGATGTGGTCGTAGCCCGGCGCGATGTCGGTGGTCAACGGGCCGAGGGTGTAGAACGGCGCCTCGTCGCAGCACTCAAGCTGCTTGTCCATGTTCTCTTTGATCAACTGCATCGGCACGTGGCCCGGGCCTTCGATCATGCACTGCACGTCGTGCTTCCAGGCGATCTTGGTCAACTCGCCGAGGGTTTCCAGCTCGCCGAATTGCGCTTCATCGTTGGCGTCGGCAATCGAGCCCGGACGCAGGCCGTCGCCCAGCGAGAAGCTGACGTAGTAGGCCTTCATTATTTCGCAGATTTCGTCGAAGTGGGTGTAGAGGAAGTTCTCTTAGTGGTGCGCCAGGCACCACGTGGCCATGATCGAACCGCCACGGGAAACGATGCCGGTGACGCGTTTGGCGGTCAGCGGCACGTAGCGCAGCAACACGCCGGCGTGGATGGTGAAGTAGTCGACGCCCTGCTCGGCCTGCTCGATCAGCGTGTCGCGAAACAGCTCCCAAGTCAGGTCTTCAGCGGCGCCACCGACTTTTTCCAAAGCCTGGTAGATCGGCACGGTACCGATCGGCACTGGCGAGTTACGGATGATCCACTCGCGGGTTTCATGGATGTGTTTGCCGGTGGACAAGTCCATCACGGTGTCCGAACCCCAACGAATGCCCCAGGTCAGTTTCGCCACTTCTTCTTCGATGGACGAACCCAGTGCGCTGTTGCCGATGTTGCCGTTGATCTTCACCAGGAAGTTACGGCCGATGATCATCGGTTCCAGTTCGGTGTGGTTGATGTTGGCCGGAATGATCGCGCGACCACGGGCAATTTCTTCACGGACGAATTCAGGGGTGATGATTTTCGGCACGCTGGCGCCGAAGCTGTGCCCGGCGTGTTGCTGGTCCAGCAGCCCGGCGGCGCGCGCCACTTCGAGCTTCATGTTTTCGCGGATGGCGACGTATTCCATCTCGGCGGTGATGATGCCTTTGCGCGCATAGTGCATCTGGCTGACGTTGGCCCCGGCCTTGGCGCGGCGCGGGTTGTTGACGTGGGCAAAGCGCAGCTTGGTCAGCTCGGCGTCGGCCAGGCGTTCCTGGCCAAAATTGGAGCTGAGGCCCGAGAGACGCTCGGTATCGCCACGGGAGTCGATCCACGCCGAACGCACATCGCCCAGGCCTTTGCGCACATCGATGATGACGTTGGGATCGGTGTACGGGCCCGAGGTGTCGTACACGACGACCGGGGCGTTGATCTCGCCGCCGAAGTCGGTCGGGGTCACATCGAGGCTGATTTCGCGCATCGGCACGAGGATGTCCGGGCGGGAGCCCTGAACGTAGACTTTTTGCGAACGGGTGAACGGCTTGACCGATTGCTCGTCGACCTTGGCCGAGTCACTCAGGTTGATCACGTTTTTTGGTTTTGTAGTCATCACGGGCTCTCCAGACAGCATCCAGGCAGTGGATTGTCGGAGCAGAACCTGAAAGGCACGGACGCACCAAGACTGGTGCTGTGCATCGTCGTCGAGCGTTCGATTGTCGAACAATTTCCCGGACGAAGCACAAGAGGACTCGCCGGGTGACGAGAAATCTTGTTCCCTACGCAGGCGCTAACCTGATCAGGTTCAACGGGATCCGAAATTATTCGATCTCAGCCTCATAGCAAGGCACCCCGACAAGAACCCGGCCAGTCTAGACACAACCGGCAAAGAACGCCAACACCGCGGCAAACACCATGATGAATGGCGCAATTAACGGATTGTTGCCGAACGCAGGCGCAACTACACTCGCTTTGCCGCGCCGAGCCTTGACGCTACGGGGGCCGCGCCTTACCTTTGGCGCCCGGATTACTTCCATAATATTCATGCTAGGGATCGCCTCATGCTGCGCAAACTTTCACTGGCTCTTGCCGTGTCTTGTGCGTCCAACGCAATGGCCTGGGCAGCAGAAGCGCCCTTGTCGACCAAAACCGATCTGGTCAGCGTCTATCAGGAAGCGGTCGACAACAACGCCGACCTGGCCGCTGCCCGCGCCCAGTACGGTGCACAGAAAGAAGTGGTACCGCAGGCTCGCGCCGGATTGCTGCCGAATCTGTCCGGTGGCGCCGAAGTGGCAGACGTGCGCACCTCGATCGATCAGCCTTCGGCCATCGCCAATCGCAGCGCTCGCTCGTATCAGGCGACCCTGGCCCAACCGTTGTTCCGCGCCGATCGCTGGTTCCAGTACCAGGCGGCCAAAGACGTCAATGAACAAGCCGCGCTGCAACTGTCGGCCACCGAGCAGAACCTGATCCTGCAATCGGCCGAGAGCTACTTCAACGTGCTGCGCAGCCAGGACAACCTGGCCTCGACCAAGGCTGAAGAAGCCGCGTTCAAGCGCCAGCTCGATCAGTCCAACGAGCGCTTCGATGTCGGCCTGTCGGACAAGACCGACGTGCTGCAATCGCAAGCCAGCTACGACACCGCGCGTGCCAACCGGATCGTCGCGCAGCGTCAGGTCGATGATGCGTTCGAAGCGCTGATCACCCTGACCAACCGTCAGTACAACTCGATTCAGGGCATCGTCCACACGCTGCCGATCCTGCCGCCGGCACCGAACGACGCCAAGTCGTGGGTCGACACGGCGGCCAGACAGAACCTTAATCTGCTCGCCAGCAACTACGCCGTCAGCTCCGCCGAACAGACCCTGAAACAGCGCAAGGCCGGTCACTTGCCGACTCTCGATGCCGTGGCCAAATACGAAAAAGGCGACAATGACGCCCTCGGTTTCGCCAACCCGAACTCATTCGGCGCGCCGTACGGCGGCAATGTTGAACAAAGCACGCTGGGTTTGCAGTTGAACATCCCGATCTACAGTGGCGGGCTGACCAGCTCTCAGGTTCGCGAGTCCTACTCGCGGCTTGACCAAACCGAGCAGCAGCGTGAAGCCCTGCGCCGGCAAGTCGTCGAAAACACCCGCAACCTGCACCGCGCAGTGAACACCGACGTCGAGCAGGTACAGGCGCGCCGTCAGTCGATCATCTCCAACCAGAGCGCGGTGGAAGCCACAGAAATCGGTTATCAGGTGGGTACACGCAACATCGTCGACGTGCTCGACGCCCAGCGTCAGCTATACACCTCAGTGCGCAACTACAACAACACGCGTTATGACTACATCCTCGACAACCTGCGCTTGAAGCAGGCAGCGGGAACGCTGAACCCGGGTGATCTGGAGGATCTGCGGCGTTATCTGAAGGCCGATTACAACCCGGACAAGGATTTCCTGCCGCCGGATCTGGCCAAGGCTGCCGAGGCGCAGCTCAGGGCTCGACCTTAACCTGTAAGGCTGGAATGCATCCCTGTGTGGCGAGGGGATTTATCCCCGTTGGGCTGCGTAGCAGTCCTAATAACTGATGTGCAGGGTGTATCAGACAGAAATCAGTTGCAGATACAGGGGCGGTGCGACGGTTCGCTAAATCCCCTCGCCACAAACTCATTTCACCTGAAAATACTGTGGTGGCAGGCTACTTTATGAGTCTGCCCAGCCCATCAAGCAAACGCTGCAACGCGCCCTGATTGCGGCGCATCACCGCCAGACCGGCCTCGGCCATACGCTGCGCATCGCGCGGCAACTCGAACAAACGCTGCACTTCCACCGCCAAGCCTTCGGCATCATCCACTTCAACCAACGCTCCGGCCTCGCGCAATTGCGCGGCGATGTCGAGGAAGTTGAACAGGTGCGGGCCGCTGATCACCGGTTTCGCCAGTGCGGCCGGTTCCAGCAGATTGTGCCCGCCATTCGGCACCAGACTGCCGCCGACAAAGGCGCTGTCCGCCAAGGCGTAGAGAAACAGCAACTCACCCATGGTGTCGCCGAGCAGCACCGAAGTTTGCGCATCGACATTGGCACCGGTCGAACGACGCACCGTGGCAAAGCCTTCGCGCTGACACAGGTCGAACACCGAGTTGAAGCGCTCCGGGTGACGCGGTACCAGTATCAGCAGCGCATCCGGGTGATTGGCCAGCAAACGACGGTGGGCGTTGAGCACCACTTCATCCTCGCCTTCATGGGTGCTAGCAGCGATCCACACCGGACGCTCCAGCGCCTGCCACTGGCCCCGCAATTCGGCGGCGCGTTGCAGCAGTTGCGGGTCGATGGTCAGGTCGAACTTGATCGAGCCCGTCACTTCGACGGTTTCCGGGCGAGCACCAAGATCACGGAAGCGTTGAGCCTCGGCCTCGGTCTGCACGGCAAAAAAACTCATCTCGGCGAGCATCGGTGCGGTCAGCTTGCTGAAGCGGCCATACCCCTTGGCCGACCGTTCGGACAATCGCCCATTGGCCAGCGCGACCGGGATGCCGCGTTTGGCGCACTGATGAATATGGTTGGGCCACAGTTCGGTTTCCATGATCACCGCCAGTTTCGGCTGGACGCGATCAAGAAAGCGCGCCGCTGCACACGGCAAGTCATAGGGCAGATAGCAGTGCTGGATGCGCGGCTCGTTGGCGAAGAGTGCCTGAATCCGCTCCGAGCCGGTCGGGGTCATGCAGGTCACGGTGATCGGCAGCTGTGGATAACGTTGCAGCAAGGCGCGGATCATCGGCGCCGCAGCGATGCTTTCGCCGACCGACACCGCGTGCACCCAAATGCCACCGGGTTGCAACGTCGGCATCCCGTAGGAAAAACGTTCGCCAATTCGCTTGGCATACGCCGGCGCCTTACGCGCCCGCAGCCACAGCCGAATCGCCACCAATGGCAGCCCCAGGTAAAACAGCGCGGTGTAGAGAGTTCTATTCATGGCGCCGGAGTTTATCGACTTTTTTCATCGATCGCGCGCAAGTGCACGGCAAAACGCTCGGCCAACCAACGCGCGGCCGGGCCAAGCGGCTCGTCGCGTCGCCAGACCAGCTCCACCACCAGCGCTGGCGGCGTCCATTCGCTGTCGAGTTCGACCATCAAACCTTGATACGCCGAGTACTGCACCACATGGCGCGGCAACCAAGCCCAACCGAGATCGCGCACCAGCCATTCGGCCATCACGTAAAAACTGTCGGCGCGCCAGACCTGTGGACTGGCAGGCTCGCTGCCGGGATAGACGCTGGTTTGCGTCGACATCAACAGTTGCCGGTGTTGCGCCAGTTGTTGGCAGGTGACATACGGCTGTGCAGCCAACGGATGATTGATCCCGCAGACAGTGACCATTTCCACACTGCCCAGTACCCGTCGTTCCAGCGCCTCGGGGATTTCATCGTGATAGAACAGCAGCCCGAGATCAGCACGGCGCTCGATGAGTTTGCGTGCGACCTCGCCTTGAGCAGCGCTGGTCAGCTGCACTTCCAGGCTGGGAAATTGTTCGGCCAGCGCGCCGAAACTTTCCACCAGCGCCTGATAAGGCATCGCCTCATCCTGCGCCACGCGCAGTTGCGCTTCCTGGCCACGCATCATCGCCATGGCGCGACCATTGAGGCGCTCGCATTGGCGCAAGACTTCGCGTGCCTCTTCGAGCAGTGCCTCCCCCGCTTCGGTGAGCCTGGGCTGACGACCGCTGCTACGTTCAAACAGGCTGACGCCAAGATCGTCTTCGAGCATGGCGATGGCACTACTGATCGCCGACTGGGCTTTACGTTGCTGCCGGGCAACGGCGGAAAACGAACGCTGGTCGGCAACCGCGATAAACACGCGTAATTGATCTAGATTCCACTGCATGCTCATCGCACAACCCATCTTCCAAACAGATAGGTAATGACTTTACCGCATCTGAACAACCTCTAAAATGCCGACCTCAGAAAGTAACGCTGCACACGAGGATTACACATGAACGCCTACGCCTACCTTGCCATCGCCATCTGCGCCGAAGTCATGGCCACCGTTTCGATGAAAGCGGTCAAAGGCTTCAGCACGCCGCTGCCTCTGCTGGTGGTAATTGTGGGCTACGCCATCGCGTTCTGGATGCTGATACTGGTGGTGCGTACGGTTCCGGTGGGTGTTGCCTATGCGGTGTGGGCCGGGATGGGGATTGTGATGGTCAGCGTGGCTGCACTGTTCATCTACGGGCAGAAGCTGGATGTGCCGGCGATGCTGGGGATGGGGTTGATCGTTCTTGGTGTGGTCGTTATCCAGCTCTTCTCGAAAACCGCCGGCCACTAAGGCCAATCTAAATCCTTGTGGGAGCGAGCTTGCTCGCGAATGCGGCGTAACAGGCAACAGTTTTGTCGACTGATACTCCCTCTTCGCGAGCAAGCTCGCTCCCACAGGGTTCGCGGGATGCCGATTGATCATCGACAAATCCGCCTCTTTCCCGAGTCTGTATACTGCGCCCTCGTCTTGAACACTGAGGTCGCTGCATGCCATCCGTTATTTCCACCGACGTTCTGATTGTCGGCGCTGGTGTCGCCGGCCTCTGGCTGAATGCGCGCCTGCGCCGTCAGGGGTTTTCGACCGTGCTGGTGGAAAGTGCCAGCCTCGGTGGCGGGCAGAGTGTGAAATCCCAAGGAATCATTCACGGTGGCGCCAAGTACGCGCTGCACGGCGCGCTGACCGGCGCCTCGGAAGCCATCGCTGACATGCCACGTCGCTGGCGTGAAGCGCTGGCCGGCAACGGCGAGCTGGATCTGAGCGGCGTGCGCCTGCTCTCCGAAGCCCATTATCTGTGGTCGCCGGGCACCCTCGCCGGCAACCTCACCAGTTTCTTCGCCAGCAAAGCCGTGCGCGGCCGCGTCGATCAGGTCAAGGGCGAGCAACTGCCGCCGGCCCTGCAAGACAAGCGCTTCAAGGGCAAGGTCTATCGTCTGGCCGAACTGGTGGTGGATGTGCCGAGCCTGATCCAGCGGCTGGCCGATCTGGCCGGTGACGGTCTGCTCGCCGGGCAGACCATCGAGCCGTTGCTGGAAGCAGGCGTACTGGTCGGCCTGAAGGTTGACGGTCGCGAGATCCGCGCCCAGCGTATCGTCCTCAGTGCCGGCGCCGGTACCGCCCAATTGCTGGAAAACCTTGGCCTGAGCCAACCGGCCATGCAACGCCGGCCGCTGCACATGATCCTCGCCAAAGGCCCGGGCCTGAAACCGCTGTACGCCCACTGCCTGGGCGGCGGTACCAAACCGCGCATTACCGTCACCACGCATCCGGCCGCTGACGGCCAGTGGGTCTGGTACATGGGTGGCGACATTGCCGAGAGCGAAGGCGTGAACCGCGAACCCGCCGAGCAGATCGCTACCGCGCAGAAAGAAATCGCCCAGTTGTTGCCGTGGATCGACCTCAGCACTGCGCAATGGGCGACGTTGCGCGTCGACCGTGCCGAGCCGCTGCAAACCGGCCTGACGCGCCCGGACAATGCATTCCTCGCCGAAGAGGGTCGCTTGCTGGTCGGCTGGCCAACCAAACTGGCGCTGGCGCCGGACTTTGCTGATCGCGTAATGGCCTCTTTGCAACGCGACGGTATCCAGCCGCAAGCCAGCGAACCGCTGCCGACGCTGCCAAAACCGCCGATGGGCGTTCCGGCCTGGGAGCAACTATTGCCATGACCATTGCGACCCTGCATGACTTGCACCGCCCGCTGGGCAGTACCGGCCTGATGGTCTCGCCGCTGGGCCTGGGCACGGTCAAACTCGGCCGCGACCAAGGTGTGAAATACCCCAATGGCTTCCAGATTCCCGATGACGACGACGCGCGCAGGCTGCTCAAACTCAGTCAGGACATGGGCATCAACCTGATCGACACCGCCCCGGCCTATGGTCGCAGCGAAGAGCGTCTTGGCCCGCTGCTGCGCGGCCAGCGTCAGGACTGGGTGATCGTCAGCAAAGTCGGCGAAGAGTTTGCCGACGGCCTGTCACGACACGATTTCAGCGCAGCGCATACGCGCCTGTCGGTCGAACGCAGCCTGCAACGTCTGGAAACGGATTTCATCGATCTGGTATTGGTGCACTCCGATGGCAATGATCTTGCCATTCTTGAACACGAAGAGGTTTACGCCACACTCGCCGCGCTCAAGGCCGAGGGCAAGATTCGCGGCTTCGGTTTTTCCGGGAAAACCGTCGAGGGTGGCCTTAAAGCACTGGAGCAAGGCGACTGCGCGATGGTCACCTACAATCTGAACGAACAAAACGAGAAGGCTGTCATTGACTATGCTGCTGCGCACGGCAAGGCCATTCTGGTTAAGAAGGCCTTGGCCAGCGGTCACGTCTGCCTGAGCCCGGGCGTGGATCCGGTGCTCGCCAGCTTCGAGTTGCTGTTCGCGCAGCCTGGCGTGGCCAGTGCTATCGTCGGGACGATCAATCCGCTGCACCTCGCCCACAACGTCGCGACCGTTGCCCAAGTCCTTCGTGGTCACTGACGCCGCCCCGCGGCCTTAAGCAGGAGCTGATATGCCGCGCACGCTCATCAGAAAGAACCCGAGCAACTTCAAGACGCTGCCGCTGTTCGTCGAAGCAACGCCCGAAGGCCTGACGTATCAGAGCGTCGGCATGCCGCTGAACTTCACGCAGACCTTGCAACGGCGCAAACCGGTGAGCGTGGCGGACGCCGAGCGCTTCTCGCTGGAACTGGCGAATCTGGGCGTCTCGGTGCGCCTGACCCTGCATTGGCAAAATCGCGATTATTGGGTGTTGGTGCGCCAGCGTCGGCAGGATCGCGGCGATGTGGTGCTGAAGTTGATTTCCGGTTACGTGCCGGCTCACGAACTGAATATTCCGCTGCACACGGCCATTCAGGAAATCGCCGAAGAGTGTTTGCTGGAAACCCCCGAAGGCTGGCTCGGCGGGCGTTTCAATGACACCTGGTTGCCGGCGCCCTATTCAAGCGCCCTGCACTATCGCGAGGCTTTGCCGTTTCGGTTGACGCCACTGTCCGGCTCGGCGCGCCCCGTTCGTTGCGCCAATCTGCAACTGCTGGAGCGGCCGCAGGCTTATGTGCATTTGCCGACCGCGTCGCTGCAATTGATCTACGACTTGCGTCTGGACGTGCCCAAGGAAGCCAAATCCCTGAGCCTGTTCCACGTCGATGAGCGTCTGGAAGGCGATCAACTGGTGGCGCGGCTCGACCGCAAGCGCCCCGATCTGTACTTGATGCCACTCAAGGACGGCGCGCCTCTGGCCGAGCTGTACACCCTTAAGCGCGACAAACTGCTGCCGGCCAGCACCCGTGGACTTTATCTGGCCGAGAGCTTTGCGAATCAAGAAGGCTGGGTGGTGCGTGAAGAGCGGATTCGCTGGAAAGACTGGCTTGTGCAACAGGGCCTGCAACCGGCAAAGCCCCCTCGCACGGGCCTCAAGCAGCTAAGTCTCAAGGCGTTGCGCCTGGTCGGCCTGGGCAAGAAGCGCGCGAGCTGACTGCCGGTTAGCGCCGGCGATCCTGCCACGTCCGCAATGTGGCGAAGAAGTGGAAGTAACGATTCTCGCGCTTGCCCATGCCGCGCTTGGGCGAGAACGACTCCTCGGCAAATGCGCCGGTAATACGCACCCGCGATGCCTGAGTCTTAAGTGTGCAAACCTTGGCGTCGGCCTGCTGCAATGCGTATTTGAGCAAGCGCTCGGAATGCAGCTTTCTCCCCGTCGCCTTGCAGAACTCGAAGATGCGCTCGATCCGCTTGCCATACGCGACGTACGTATCGCGTCCGCAAATGGCAAAGCGGTCGTTCAACCCACCCCACCACTGCCAATCGGGAATGTAGGCATTGTGCCGCCGGGCCTCTGGATGATTGAACACATAGCCAGGTAGCGGGTTGTGGAAGAAATTGTCCGGGCGCACGAACACCACGAAATCCGGATTGAAGGATTCGATCATGGTGGTGACGGTGTGCAGTGAGTTGAGCTGATAGATCAAGTTGCGCAGCGACGCAAATTCATCGGCCCAGGTATCGCCTTGCGCTTTGACCTGCTCGAAATTCCAACGCTCCAGCACGCCTTCGGTCGACGTCAGTACCCCGGTCATCGATTCGAAAGGCTTGTAGTTGTCCGCCGCCAGCTCGCCTTTCTCGCCTGAACGCGAGTTCTGCACTTCATCGATTTTGTACAGGTGATAAAAGCACTTTACGTCGCTGCCCGCTGGTAACTGCGCCAGTACGTTCTGTTCGATGGAGGGGAAGCAAATCGGCGAGTTTCTCGGGATCCCGAAAAAAGCCACGGCAATTTTCAACACTCAACAGCACCTTTTTGAAAGTTGTACGGGCCGGCCGGCACCACGGGGCCGCTTATTTGCGGCGAAACAGCTTTTGCCACCAGCGGCGGGGTTGCAGAGGCACGACGATGACATCTGATTTCTGCAGCCAGTCGCGCTCGTAATCCCAGGCATGCCCACCCCACAGTTTTCCCGCTTCGTTGGAAAAACCCAGGGTCATGAGCTGATAGGTGTAACCGGCGTGACCGCGCAACCAGTCGAACAGCACCAGCGTGTTGAAACCGGTAGAGGGGCCAACGTAGCGCTTGCCGCCCGGCCGGTCGACCGGATAGTTCCAGAGCGGTGGCAGCGGAATGCGATCCCGGTACATGGCCACTCGGGGCAGCGGACACATCGGTGCGGCGCAGCCGACCAGCATGGTGAAACAGCGTTCGCCCGCCTGATCGAACAGCCGTTGCACGTCTGGCCCGCAGGGCAGGCCAAAAAAATATGCGTCCTGCGCGTTATAGCCATGCACGAAGACGTTCACGCTACGCGAGTCGAGCAGTGGCGCCTTGATGCACATATTGAAGCTGACCACGACGTCATCGGCGCCAATGTTAAGTGCCTGAAAATCCGCCGCCGTAATGGCCGGATTGTTGGCAATCAGGACGACCCTCGCCGCACGGCTCAGGCACGCCTGCAATGGCTCGGGCAGCGCCCCCAGAACAGACTGATCACCGCCGGGCAGCGCATCCAGCGCCATGTGTTCGTCCTTCATTCAGGTCGGCACCTTCATCCCGTGGCGTAGCTTGACCCAGAACTGCGTGAATGCAGAAGGCGGCTGCCATGGGCGCATCTCGCGCTGGATTTCCGTGGCCAGGGCCTTGCCAACGCGGGCGAAAGAATAGCGACTTTGCGCAAATTCCTGACCCTTCATGGCAATACGCTGCGCCAGCTCGGGGTCGTCCTGCAGCAGTTTGATCTTTTCAACAGCCTCGTCTTCGCTGCGATAAAACACGGTGTTGTGCATGTCTTCGAAGCCGAGCAACTGGTCTTCTTCACCCTGACTCCAGGCCAGCAGCACGCAGCCACAGGCCATGGCTTCAAAATTCTTGATCATGAACTCGTTCATGCCGATGTCGGCACTGACGAAGATCTTGATGCGATTGAGTGTTTCGAGGTATTCCGAGCCTGATTTCGTGCGGGTCACCAGCATGCCGGTACGTTGCGCCAGCGATTCGAGCAAGGCCTTGCGCTGGGCGTACTCGGTGCTTTTCAGGCTGCCGAGAAAACCGATGGGAATATCCCGCTCGGCGCCGGTGTTGCGCAGCATCTGCTCGTCGTAACCCTTGGAGACGAAAACAGTGTCGATGCCTTCGGCCAGCATCTTGCGGGCGACCACGGCGCCGGACACCAGCGCGCGGCAACTCGGCAGACGACTGTAGAGACGCGAGTACACGCCACGGTATTTACTGGCGGGCATGTAGTTCTGGTAGGCGTCGTGTTCGAGGAAGACCAGCCCCGGAATGCACTTGAGCACTCGCAGTTGCGTGGCCAGGCGCTTGACCCGGGAGAAAATCACCACGCGGTCGAACGTCTGATAGTCGACCGAGGCCAGAAACCGACCGAGATTCAGCTGTTGCTGCTTACTCAGACGGTAGATGACGCACTCATCACAGTTCTGCTGCACGATGTCGTAGAGCCGGTCGAGAATGACCCGCTGCTCGTCCATCACCAGGAGCATGACTTTCATAGGTTAATTAACCACGCGACGTAGGCAGGCAAGCGCAGCGGATTCAAACCTGCCGACATCAACGGAAACGGCTAGATCCCCAAGGCAAAATCCGTTCACACGCAGTACACAACGATAAAAATCCATCTGATCAACGACTGCGTATTTTTTCGACAATCGCGGTTGTCGAACTGTTTTCCACAAGCCCCAGCACTTTCACGGTGCCGCCATTGGCTGTCACGATGTCCGCACCGACCACTTGGTCGATCCCGTAATCGCCGCCCTTGACCAGCACGTCCGGCTTGACTTCACGCAGCAGATTTTCCGGAGTGCCTTCAGGGAAGCTGATGACCCAGTCCACCGCCCCAAGCCCCGCCAGAACCGCCATGCGCCGGTCGACACTATTGATCGGGCGCCCCGGCCCTTTCAGGCGACTGACCGAAGCATCGTCATTGACCGCGACAATCAGACGATCGCCCTGGGCACGCGCCTGCTCCAGGTAGGTCACGTGACCGGCGTGCAGAATGTCGAAGCAGCCATTGGTGAACACAATCTTTTCGTTATGCGCCCGAGCATCGGCCACCGCGAGAATCAACTGTTCCAGCCCCAACACACCGCGCTCGGAGCCTTCTTCACGCTGAATGGCACGGCGCAGTTCCGGGGCACTGATTGCCGCCGTACCGAGTTTGCCGACCACAATGCCTGCGGCCAGATTGGCCAGCGCCACCGCATGCGGCAGTTCTTCACCGGCGGCGATCGCCGCGGCCAGTGTCGAAATCACCGTGTCACCGGCACCGGTGACGTCAAACACTTCTCGCGCACGGGCCGGCAGGTGCAGCGCCGGATGATCAGGACGCAACAGGGTCATGCCGTGTTCGCCACGGGTCACCAGCAGCGCACCGAGCTCAAGGTCATGCATCAGCGCTGCGCCCTTGCTCACCAGTTCATGCTCATCGGCGCAACCGCCGACGATGGCTTCGAATTCGCTGAGGTTGGGGGTGATCAGGCTGGCACCACGGTAGATCGAGAAATCCTTGCCCTTAGGGTCGGCCAGCACCGGAATGTTTCTGGCGCGAGCGGCCTGGATCAGCGCCTGATGGTTTTTCAGTGCGCCTTTGCCGTAATCGGACAACACCAGCACCTTGATGCCTTCCAGCAGATCATCGACCTGCGAGGCCAGAGCCAGGGCATCGGTGGCAAACGGTTCTTCGAAGTCGATACGCAGCAATTGCTGGTGCCGGCTCATGACCCGCAGCTTGACGATGGTTGGCTGGTGCGCAATGCGCTGGAACAAGGCACGTACGCCCGCGCCCTTGAGACTGTTGCTCAGGCTGTCGGCAGCTTCGTCGTCACCGGTCACACCGACCAGAGACGCCGGCGCACCCAGCGCGGCAATGTTCAAGGCAACGTTCGCAGCACCGCCGGGACGATCTTCGATTTGCTCGACCTTAACGACCGGCACCGGGGCCTCAGGGGAAATCCGCGAGGTTCCGCCATGCCAGTAACGGTCGAGCATGACATCGCCGACTACCAAGACCGGGGCTTGATCGAAACGCGGCATGGACAACTTCATGGAGCAACCCACATACAAAATGAACAGGGGCGCGATATTAACACAGGGAAAAGCGCCGTCCGCCTCAATCTGAAAGGTCGCGCACCCAGAACAATTCGTGGCGCCGGACAGCCTTGCGGAAAAATTCGTTGTTGCCCGTGACAGGCCAGCGACGGCCGGCCAGAGCCTGCTGGATCCAGCGGCGCAATTGGCGCTTGAACACTTGCCCGCCCTGTAAGTCATGCTCCATCGCCAGGGCCATGGCCTTGTCCAGTTGCACATCCGCCGACAACAGCGGACTCCACAAGCGATCAGCCGGCAAGGGCTCGATCGCTGGCGGCAAGGCGATACCGGCACCGGCCGGCCCCATCGGCCAGCGGTCGTTGTCATGCAGGTGATTGGCATACATCAACAGGGTCGTCGGCTTCCAGTTGCTCAGGGCAATGGCTTCAAGCAGCGCTTGAGTGGAGGCGACGTGATCGCTGTGGGGGTCGAGTTCAGGATGCGGCGTGACCAGCACCTCCGGACGGTAATGCTCCAGCAGTGACGCCAGGTCGCCGACCAGGTTCTGCCAGGTCGGTTGCCCGTCGGCGTCGGCAGGCAAGGTCAGCGGATTGTGCCGGCGCACACTGCGCACATCGCTTTCCTGCGACTCACGGGAACCGAACGCCTTGGCCGGTTCTGCGGCCATCAAAGGCAATTGCAGGCAGTAGTAACCCAGTTGTACGCAACGTTCGACCGGCACCCCGCCCCACAGCGGAATCACCAGACTATCCCAACTGCGTAAACGCCCCTTCAAACGGGCCGCCGCTGCTTGGTCGAGGCCTAGTCGCTGGAAGTCTTCAGACTCGATCTCGCCCTGAGTCAGAGTGACGATACTGACGTCATCGCAGCGGCTATAGAGGCCGAACGCTGCCAACTCGGCATCATCGGCATGGGGCGCGATGACCATCACACGCTGGCGGCTGTAGTCAGGGCTTGCCATGACCCACAGTGTGCCGGCGGCACCCGGTGCGCAATAGTGGCCGCGCAGGGTCAGTGAGCCCTGCTGCAATGCCTCGGTTTGACCGGACAGATTCAGAAAACGCCGCCCTTTGACTCCTCGCTCGAAGTCCTGACGATCATCGCCGACCTGAACATAAGGATCGAGCCAGCGTCCCAGCCAGCCAGCCTTCAATTCAAGTTCGAGAATCAGCGTTTCGCCCTCCGCCAGCGACTCGCTCAGGCGGACTACGCCGCCGCTCAGGCTTACCGCCTGACGCGCCGTGCCCACAGGAAACTGGTATTGATAATCGTCAGAGGGCCGGTAGAACAAATGATCGGCAAACCACGCCTCGTGAGCGACCCAGGCCAGCACCAACAACAGCGGCACCAGCCACCAGTTGATGAGCAATCCGATCAGCAGCAGCGCCACCAAAAAGGCCACGAGGAACAGGCGCTTGTTATGTCGATGGGCTTTGAGAAGCTGTTGCTTGCGAGCGCTCATGAATTCAGACCTTGTAGACCGGCACCGTGTGGCACCAGCGATCCTTGTACTCACGGTCGGCACGACCGAATGAATAACGCAAAGGCTTACCCAGCGCCTGCGCGTCTGCCCAGGCCTGCTGGGTGTTGACGAAGCTCAGGACGCTGCCCGGGCTGAACTCGCGGCTTTGCGGGTCGACGCCACCATTGATGTACTCCAGCGAAACCCATTTCGGCGCCTCGACGCGGTACAAAACCTGAATCGCCACGGGGGCCGATGCGAGCATCGCCACGGCGCCGGTCATGAACTCGCGCAACAGGGTAAAGACCTCGACGAGCCCGGCCTTGCCCGGCACTTCAAAGCCCCAGCGACGCTCAAACAGATCACCGTAAGCCTGCGCCTGCTCCTTGGGCGAAAACTCGGACATCGGCACCAGCGAACCACCCGCCTCTTCCAGCAGGCGCTGCTCGCGACGCTGGTTGTAGCGAAATTTCTTCGAATACTCTTCCGGCAACCGGGCTAGGGCCAGACCCTCCGGTTGCGCTTTCAAGGTACTGATCTGCTCGGCATTGAGTTGGGAGACATAAGCCATGCGCTGACGGACCGGCACAACGATATCGGGTGCGATCGGCAGGATAATTTCCGCATTGCCCATGTCCAGCAAGCCGCGCTTACCCTCACGTTTGAGCACTTCCTTGGACAAAGCAACGTGGCGCCCCCAGCAGGGAATGGCGGCAAGCACCTCCCCGCCAACGATCCAGCCCAAGTAACGCAGTTCGATACCGACGAAGGTCGACAGCCGTTCAACCACCTCGGGATGCGTCGCAAAACTGCCACCGAAACGCTGCCAGGCGCGGGCGTAGGCATCGCGGTCGATTTCGCTCCAGCCACGTTCACGAAAGCTGCGAAACATTGTCAGCATACGTTGGTCACGTGGGCCGGCTGAGGTTCGTCACCCTCTTCAACCTCTTTGGCGTGCAGGCGCGAGTAATAGCCGTTCTGCTCCAGCAACTGCGCGTGATTGCCTCGCTCGACGATGCGGCCTTCGTCCATAACCAAAATCAGGTCGGCCTTCTCGATGGTACTCAAACGGTGAGCAATCACCAGAGTCGTGCGGTTCTGTACCACATGATCCAGTGCTGCCTGAATGTGCCGTTCCGACTCGGTATCGAGGGCCGACGTGGCCTCGTCGAGAATCAGCAACGGTGCATCCTTGAGCAGGGCCCGGGCGATGGCGATGCGCTGACGCTGGCCGCCGGACAGCAATACGCCGTTTTCGCCGACCATGGTCTCGTAACCCTGCGGCATCTTGACGATGAACTCGTCAGCATAAGCCTCGGTCGCCGCGCGCTTCACCTCTTCGAAAGGCGCGCCCGCCAGATCGCCATAAGCGATGTTGTTGGTCACCGTATCGTTGAACAGCGTGACCGCCTGGGTGACCAGAGCGATCTGGCGACGCAGGCTGCGCAAGGTGAAATCCTGCACCTCAACGCCATCGAGCAGAATCTGACCCTGCTCATGCTGGTAGAAGCGCGGAATCAACCCGGCCAGCGTGGACTTGCCGCTGCCCGAACGCCCGACCAAAGCAACCATCTGCCCTGGCTCGACGACAAAGCTGATGTCGTTGAGCACCTTTTTTTCGGTGTCCGGGTACTGGAAGCTGAGATTGCGCACTTCCAGACGACCTTCAAGGCGATCGCGCTCGACCGTGCCCTGATCCACTTCCGCCGGCTCATCCAGTTGCTCGAAAATACTCTCGGCACCGGCCACACCCTTCTGGATGGTCGAGCTGACTTCAGAGAGCTGACGAATAGGCTTGGGCAACAGACCGGCCATGGTGATGTAAGCCACCAGATCGCCCGGCGATGCGTCACCGCGAAGATAAAGCACGAGGAACATGACCACGGCCATGGCGCTGTACGTAACCAACTGCAGCATCGGTGTGTAAACCGCGCCGGTCTTGGTCATCTTCAGTTGCTTGTCGGTGTTGCTTTGGCTGGCGTCGCGAAAGCGGTCCTTTTCATAGACCTCGCCACCGAAACTGCGCACGACGCGATAACCATGAATGGTCTCGGAGGCGACGTGCGTGACGTTGCCCATGGACACCTGGATCTTTTTGCTTTGCTTGCGGAATTTCTTGCTGGTGCTGTTCACCATAATGCCGATCACCGGCAGGATAGCGACCATCACCAGGGTGAGTTTCCAGTTCATCCACAACAGGGTGCAGAACAGGAAAATCACGGTCATGCCTTCACGGATGACCACTTTGATCGCGTCTGTCGCCGCCCCCGTGACCATCGTCACGTTGAAAGTGATTCGGGAAATCAGATGACCGGAATTGTTCTTGTCGAAGAAGCGGTTGGGCAAATCCAGCAACTTGTTGAACAGCACGACCCGCAAGTCATGCACCAGGCCCAGAGAAACCCGCGCCAGAAAGAAGTTGCCAAGATACGAACCCACGCCCTGCAACACGGCGATGAACACAATCATCATCGGCACGGTTTCGAGCAACTGCAATTTGCCCAGATAAGGGTTGCCCGGAAACAGACTGGCTTCAGGATTGGCCAGGCCGTCGACAAAGTACTTGAGGATGTAAGCGAGCATCGGCTGGGTCGATGCGAAAAGCAGAAACCCGACGATGCTGAGAAGGAAGAGACCGGCATAAGGCCGCACGTAAGCCAAAAGGCGGAAATAGATCGCCAGCGTTGACTGGGCTTTCGGTTCAGGACTGCTCATGGTGATCCGCACAATTCAGTGAGGCGCGGATGATATCACACGCGTTTTTCCCCCGATAAACATGACTTCACGCCAGCCTTGGAGCAAGTCGGTTAAGATACGCCGCTAATGATGGGAGCCAGATATGCAATCGATTGATCACAGCACTTACGAGGCACTGCGCGAAGGTGCACACGTACTGGAAGCCGACGGCTCCGGCGACAAGGTGCTCAGATTGGCCGATGGACGCATGCTCAAACTGTTCCGTCGCAAACGGCTGCTCAGTTCTGCGCTGTTCTACCCCTACGCGCAACGCTTTGCCGACAACACCCGGGCGCTTGAACAACGCGGCATCCTTTGCCCCAAAGTCATCGCGGTGTATCGCATCCCGAGCATCAAGCGTGACGGCGTGTATTACAGCCCGCTGGCGGGCAATACCGTGCGCCAGTTACAAGGCACCAGCGAAGAGACTGACTCACTGAGATTCCAACTGGGCGCCTACTTTGCTCAATTGCACGAGAAGGGTGTGTACTTTCGATCGCTGCACTTCGGCAACGTGGTGCTGACCCCCGACAACCATCTGGGCCTGATCGACATCGCCGACCTGCGCTGCCAGAAGCGCTCGCTCAGCGACAGCAAACGCCTGCGCAATTTCGCTCATTTGCTGCGCTACAAGGAAGATCGGCAATGGTTGCTGGGCCAGGACGCCGGCGACACCTTTATCGAAGGTTACCGACAGGCCCTGCCGAGCAACCGGCAAGCGCCACTGATCTCGCGCCTGCGCCCACTGCTCGCTTGATCCCTAGCGACCAATCACCACAACGGTCGCGCCCTTACGATTGGCGAAATGCTCGAGGATGCGCAGCTTGTGTGCTGCCAGCCACTCATTCAGCCATGGCTCGTCACCTTTCGCCTCGATCACGAAATAGCGGTAGTCGCCAGCATGCGCTGGCGATATTGCCTCTTCCTGGGTCAGGACTGGCAACACGTAGCCGCGACCCGCGTAATAGCTGATCCGCCCATCCGTGAAGTAAGTCGGCGCGTCTGGTTCGACATGGGAGGACATCCAGCGGCCCGCCTCGACGTAGTGAGTTTTCCCGGCCCCAGTGGAGATGACGTTCGACAGCATCACCAGCAGCGCCAGCACCACCAGCCCCTTGCCCAACCGCGGAAATTCGCGAGCAAACGCTGCCAGCCCCATCGCCAGCACAGGCACAAACAACAGATTCAGAAAGCTCACATAGCGCGCGTTCATGAACTGCTGCTTGATGAAAAACAGTACCAGTACCACCAGGTAGAGCAACGCCACCCAGGCGAAGGGACGATAGTCGCGCCAGTAGATGCCCAACACGCCCCAGTTGCGACGCAAAATGAACGGGACGGCGAAAGGCCCCATCAACTTGACGAAAGTAATCGTCATGGTCGCGAGGATGCCGAAGAAAATGATCCGGCCAGCTTCATCCTGGGAATACTTGTTGATGAGTGAATTAGCGAACTGATCGCAGAGCATCTGGAACGAGGCGAACACACTGTGGGGCGCAATCATGTCCAGATATATCACCAGGCGCGCCGACATGAGCACGCCTGTCACTGAGACGACCAGCAACCCGAGAACCGGCAACAACGAAAACTGAAAGAACGAAAGGCGTCGGTTCGAAGACCACAGGTTGGGCAATTGCCACAGCGCCAACGCCGGTATCAACAACAGCGCCTCCAGCCGGAACAAGGCTGCCGCGACAATGGCCAGATGGATTAACGCCGCACGCAACCAGCCTCCACACGCCTGCCAGCGCAACGCGAGCCACAGCGTCAGCGTGCAGAAAAACCAGAAACCGCATTCACGAATGATGTCATTTCGAAAGGCATTGACCGCCGGCATTGCCAGCACTACCAGGCAGGCCCAGCGAGTGATATCCGGTGAACGCTGACGTACGCAGTCCACCATCAACGCGCTGGTGCCAGCAAAAAAGAGGCCACACCAGAGGTAGGCGCTCAGTTCCAATGGCAACCGCAGGATCGAATGGGTAGCGGCAAGCAGAAGGGAAAACCACGGCCAGTCAAAAGTGGCCCAAGCGACATTGGGGCCATGTTCGGTGACTTGTTGTGCGATATCGATGTAAAGCGCGGCATCGCGCCCTACTGTCGCGGTACCCATGACCGCTATCAGCGATAACAGCATACTGCCCAGAAATGCCAGCCATACCGGGTATTCGTCGATGACTGCGCAGACTCGAGTTACCACTTTACCGCTCGTACCTTTCACCCAGCCACCTCAACGACACTCGTTACACTGCACGCGCCTGTTACGCGAACCGATTACCGAAACAAAGACCGCAAAGCCTTGCGGGTGTAAGACCAGCGCGAAAACGTACGCCAGTCGGCACGCAAGGCCTGAAAATAGAAGCCCCTGGCCAACGCGTATTCGCCGTGGGAGTAACAATCGCGAAACAGGGACAGGCAGCGTTGCGCCAGAAAGGCCTGACGCAGATCCTGCATCTCCGCTGGCATGCGTCGACTGGAGAACACTTCACTCACTACCTGCTCCGTACCGGCAGCAAGACTTTGGCGCAAATCATGGCGCATGCTGTCAGCGTGCTTGTAGATAAGTGCCAAAGGCTTGTCCAGGACCGTGCAAGGGTAACGCGCCAACACTTGGGCAAACACCGGCAGATCCTCAACGTTACGCAGCTGTTCCGGGTAATTACCGGGAACGAATACATCGCGATGCATTGCGCAGGCGCCGTTGGATATCGATACGGTTTTGTCCAGCAGGTAACCCTGCAAACGCTGCCGAGGCGTCAACGGCAAAGGCTTGGCAGGCTGCAAGCTGCGCCTGCCGTCAGCAAATACCGACCAGTGTGCGCCAATGATCATCAGAGTTTGCGGGTTGCTGGCAATATGTTGCGAAAGCGCGGCCAGTGCGCCGGGTGCCATTTCGTCGTCGGAATCGAGAAAAACCAGATATCTCCCGGTCGTTTCTTCAAGCCCCCGATTGCGCACCGTAGACAACCCGCCATTGCTTTTGCGCAGCGCGCGAAAACGCCCGCCATGCTTGAGCAATAGCGATTCCACCACCTCAGGCGTCTCGTCCGTCGACCCATCGTCGATGACCAATAGATCCGCCGTCGCTTCATCCAACTGCGCCAACACCGACTCCACTGCGCGGGGCAGGGTTCGCGAGTAGTTGTAAACGGGGATCACGACGCTAATCAGTGTTTCAGTCAATTGCGTATCCTTTCACACCCTCTTTAACGACCAGAATATCTTCCATGATCAGGTATTCCAGATCCGAGCCGAAGAACATGTTCAGCGCGTCGGTCGGCGAACAGATCATCGGTTCGCCACGACGGTTGAGCGAGGTGTTCAGCGACACGCCGTTACCGGTCAGGTTTTCCAGCGCTTTCATCATGTCATAGTAGCGCGGATTGTATTCGCGCTTGAGCACTTGGGCCCGAGACGTGCCATCTTCGTGGACAACTTCCGGCACACGGGTCTTCCACTCTTCGGACACTTCAAAGGTGAACGTCATGAACGGCGCCGGGTGATCGATCTTGATCATCTGAGGGGCGACGGTGTCGAGCATCGACGGGCAGAAAGGCCTCCAGCGCTCGCGGAACTTGATCTGATGGTTGATTCGGTCGGCCACACCAGCCACGCTTGGGCAGCCAATGATCGAACGACCGCCCAGTGCGCGCGGACCGAACTCCATGCGGCCTTGGAACCAAGCCACCGGGTTGCCGTCGACCATGATTTTGGCGATCTGCTCCGGCATGTTGTCGAGCTTGCGCCAGACAGGCTTGCTCTCGTGACGGGCACACGCGGCGATCACATCTTCGTTGCTGTACGACGGGCCGAGGTAGACGTGTTCCATCTTCTCGACCGGTACGCCACGGGCGTGGGATACATAGGCTGCTGCGCCGACCGCGGTGCCGGCATCGCCGGACGCCGGTTGCACGAACAGTTCCTTGATGTCATCGCGGGCGATGATTTTTTGGTTGAGCTTGACGTTCAACGCACAGCCGCCGGCGAAAGCCAGTTTGCCGGTTTCCTTGAGCACGTCGCCCAGGTAGTGGTCGATCATCTGCAACGCCAGTTTTTCGAACAGCGCTTGCATGCTCGCGGCGTAGTGGATGTACGGTTCGTCAGCGATATCGCCTTCGCGTTTCGGGCCCAGCCATTCGATCAGCTTCGGCGAGAAGTAGAAGCCTTTGCCCTTCTCTTTGTAACGACGCAGACCGATGACGTTGGCATAGTCGGTATTGATAACCAACTCGCCATTTTCGAACGAAGCCAGACGCGAGAAATCGTACTTGCTGGCGTCGCCGTAGGGCGCCATGCCCATGACCTTGAACTCACCGTCGAGCATCTCGAAACCGAGGAACTCGGTGATTGCGCCGTACAGGCCGCCAAGGGAGTCCGGATCGAAGAATTCTTTGATCTTGTGGATCTTGCCGTTTTCGCCGTAACCGAAGAAAGTCGTCGCGTACTCACCTTTGCCGTCGATACCGAGGATCGCGGTTTTCTCTTTGAAACCGGAGCAATGGTAAGCGCTGGAGGCGTGGGCCAAATGGTGTTCAACCGGTTCGATCTTGATCTTTTTCGGATCAAAACCCAGCTGTTCCAGACACCAGACGATCTTGTTGCGATAGCGCTTGTAGCGGCGATTACCCATCAGGATCGCATCAAGCGCACGGTCTGGGGCGTACCAGTAGCGCTTGGCATAGTGCCAGCGCGCCTTGCCGAACAGGCTGATCGGCGCGAAAGGGATCGCCACTACGTCGACATCGGACGGCTTGATGCCGGCCTGTTCAAGACAGAACTTCGCCGATTCGTAGGGCATGCGGTTCTTTGCATGCTTATCGCGTACGAAGCGCTCTTCTTCAGCCGCCGCCACCAGCTTGCCGTCGATGTACAAGGCTGCTGAAGGATCGTGGCTAAGGGCGCCGGACAGGCCAAGAATCGTCAATGCCACAGGGGTCTAGCCTCTTTAGTCTGCGTGCAGGCGCGATGCGCCTTGTAAATTGATGTGTCCTCGCAAAGGGCGAGAGACAGCTAAAGGGCGGGATTATAGCGTAAACGTGACGGGAATTACCCTGTGCGAATTGCCCACGGGCGAATGGTTTGCATATTCCTTGTCCGTCGGCTCAATAACCACCCTTGCGTCTAAATGTTCGAAGCGGTCGCGCTAGGCCCTAAGAAAAAAGCACCTGTTTCTCTAGCCTGTCTCAGACAACACTGGAGATATCTTTGGGCAACCGCTGATCAATCACTCGATACAGCGCACTGCTCTCTGGCCAGTTGCGCATGAACCGTGCCCGGTCCCGCGCATAGGCCGGGGCAAAGCTGCCCGGCGAACCGTGCTGACACATCGAGTCAAGATCGATGAGTGCCCAGCGGTCGTTATGCCAGAACAGGTTGTGACCCTTGAAATCGCCATGACTGATGCGCTCGGCAATCAATCGAGCGAACAAGCGATCCAGTGCCAGCAACTCCGACTCTGGTGCTTCGCCACTCTCAACGTACGGCGCAAAGCGCTCGATGATGTCCGGCCCCGGTAAAAACTCGGTCACTAGATAGGCGCGACTGCGCAGCCACAGGAAGCGCTTTTCCAGCACTGCCAGCGGCTTTGGCGTGGCAATCCCGAGAAACGCCAAACGATTGCCTTCGCGCCACGAATGCCAGGCGCGGCTTGGACGCCAGAACCGCTTGAGCCAATGCGCAAAACCCTTGATGTTGTAGCGCTTGATCACCAATTGGCGCGCGCCCACTTCGACCTTGCCGACGCTTGCCGCGCCGCCGGTCTTGTAGAGATGGCCGCGCTCAAGCAGCGCATCCGCTTGCTCAAGCACCGGAACCATGGCCGCCTCTTCCTCGCGACGGATCGCCCGCAGGCCAAACGCACCGCGACGGACGCTGAACAGCGTGCATTCACGGCCGACCTTGATCAGGTAATCCTTCAGGCGCCAGCGGCGCACCTTGTCGATCTGTTTCTGCAACGCCTCCAGCGGCAAAGCGTGCTCACTGTTGCTCAGCAGGTAATACACCAGCAGCTCTTCGGTGAACGGCTCCAGCGCCTTGGGCAACTGGGCAAAAAACACGCCGAGATTTTCCAGGACTTTTTGCCGCGACAACGGCTGACCGGCGGTTTCCACGCAAATGCCTGCCCCGTCGATCAAGTACAACTGACCGCCGTGACGCAACAGATTGTCCAGGTGCAGGTCTTCCTGCCAAAGCCCTTTGCCATGCAACTGGCCAATGGCGCCGAGCGCCTCGGCCAGCACCGCGCTTTGTTCATCCGCCAGCAGCGGCAGCGCCTCGACTTTCGCCCAGGCATCGCCAAGGCTTTCGGCGCCTTCGAGGAAGTCGAACAGCAGCCAGCCACCCTCACCGTTTTTCAGGCCATCGGCCAGCAGCAACGGTGTCGTCAGGCCTTGTGCGGCCAGCAATCGCACGCCTTCAAGCTCACGCTGAAAATGTCGCGCGGCCTTGCTGCCGACCAGCAATTTGGCCAATACCGGACGACCACGCCAGACGCCGGCACCGACGTAACGTTGCCCGGGCAACACGCGCAGCAGACTCAGCAACTGCAAATCCGCAGTACCAGCCGCATCGGCCAGGGTGACTGTCAGCGGCAGTTGCGGGGTACGCCCGACACCGGCCAGCTCGGACAATTGCATCAGCGAGTCTCCTTGTGACTGCGGCGCGCGGTCAGACGGGCGAGCCAACTGTCGAGCAACGAACTATCGGTTGGCTGATCGAGATAGGTCGCCAGCAATTCGCGCAGTTGCGCCTCACTCCACTCCGGTGCGCGGCGCTGCAGCGGCTCCAGATCCTTGATCCGGTCACGCATGCCGAACAACAACGGGCGGGTTTTTTCCAGGTCGATCAGTTGCGCCCGATACCCGTCTCCGCAGGCCTGAAGAAAAATGTGTTTGGGGTAGAAACAGCCATGTACCTGACGCACGCCGTGTAGCTGCCGCGCCAGCAGCCCGCAGGCCTTGAGGATGGCCGAATGCTGCTCAGCACTGAGCTGTGACCAGCGATCCAGTAGTGATTCCAGATCACTCCAGCCATCCAGCGCCCGTGTCAGCAGGATCGCCCGCACTTCGCCAGCGACTTTGCGCTCACCGAAAAACGCCGCTTGCAGCGCCGGAATGCCGAGCTTGCGGTAGCGGCTGATATTGCGAAACTCGCGGGCAAAGCTTGGCTCGCCGAACGGCGCATGCAAGGTGCGGGTCAGGTAATTGCTCTGGCGCTTGAGGTAGAAACCCTGACCTTCCAGATCCAGACGGAACACGCTGCTCCAACCGCCACGGGCGGTATTGGGCTCGTCCACCGCTTCAAGTTGTTTGGCCCAAAGGGCGTCAAAAGTGCCTAGGCCGTGACGCTCAAGCAGTACACGGTCTTCATCGGCCAGAAAATCAGTCATTCGCGTCCCTCGAAAAATCTCACCACGTGCCGAATCCGTTTCTTGTCGGCAGCATCCAGCCGATCGCACTGGCGGTATTGCATATAAAAGCGCAGGCGTTGGGTATTGGACAGGTGATATTTGGCAAGCTTGTCGAGACAGGCCAGATCCTTGGTGATCCGATACTTGAGCCAGAAGCCGCGCCAGAACTCGCCATTGGGGCAATCAATAAGAAATATGCGCGCCTGGTCATCAATCAACAGGTTGCGCCACTTCAGGTCGTTATGAGTAAAACGGTGATCATGCATCGTCCGTGTATAACCGGCCAATTGTTGGCTGACGGCGTCGACCCAGGCGTGATCCTTGAGCTTGGGGTCCTTGCGCTCGGCGAGTGCCGCGAGGTCTTCGGTATTGGGCAGTTCGCGGGTGATCATCGCACCACGGTCGTAAGCCGCGCCGCGTCGCTCCAGCCCCCACGCCACCACTTCAGCGGTGGGAATTCCCCACTTGGCGAACCGCTTGAGGTTCTGCCATTCCATCTTTACCCGCGGTTTGCCCAGGTAGCGGCGCAGGCCTTTGCCGGCGCCGACGTAGCGTTTGACGTAATAGTTGACGCCGTTGCGCTGCACGCGAACCACTTCAGACAGCGGATCGCGGGTAAGCCGCTCGCCCTGCAGGGCGAACACCGCGTCGAGGCTGCCAAAATCCTCGGCCAGATCGCGGTACGGCGGTTCAAGAGTCCAACCCGCCATCAGAGTGCATCCCCGTAACGCTGTTTACGCGCATAGAGCTTGCTGGCTTTGCCTTCCAGCCAGTTCAGCAGCGGCGCTTCTTCAGCCAGAATTTGCCGTAGCGGCTGCTGGAAATAACCCTGGAGAAATCGCAGCTTGTCGCGACGGGTCAGGCCGACGTCCAGAGCGGAAAAGTACAGCGCCGCCAGATCCTTGTTGCGCCAGCGCTGAGTGATTTTGGCGCGGGTCTGGGCGCGATGCAGGTCGATCACCGAGAGTTTGAAATCATCCGCCGTCACCGGTTTGTCGGTGTGCAACAGGAAGTGGCAGATGTAGCAGTCGCGGTGATTGACGCCCGCGCGGTGCATCATGCCGGTCATGCGCGCCACTTCGGCAATCAGTGCGTGCTTGAGTTTCGGCTGCGGCGGCTGCTTGACCCAGTCGATGCTGAAATCTTCGAGACTGATGGTCGGCGCCAGCTCTTCGGTGACGATGAACGAATGCTGATCCGCCGGGTTGCTGCCCTTTTCGCCATACGCCACGGCGGTCATGGTCGGCACGCCGACTTCCTGCAAGCGCTGAATGGCTTTCCATTCCTGCCCCGCGCCGAGTACCGGCAGCTTGGCGGTCAGCAGGTTCTTGAAGATCTCGCCCCAGCCGATGCCACGATGGATCTTCACAAAAAATCCATGGCCATCGACTTCGGTGCGCAGGGTCCGGCGCGCTTCGAGCTCGCGGTACACCTCGCCTTCCAAGCCCTCGACTTCGGCGAACGGATCGCGTCCGGCCCAGAGGCTCTTGAACGGTTCAGCCAGCATCAACTTCATTTAAGCGTGCTCCGCCAGAATCACATCCGCCGCGTGTTGCGGCATGCTGTAAAGGTCGGCCGTTTCGGCGAACGCCAGACCATTGCGGCTCCAGGCCGCGCGTGCAGCGTCGTCGTTCAACATATCGGTCAGGTAGCGCGTCAGTTGCGCCTGATCGAACGGTTCGTCCAGCACTCGCCCGGCATCCGCCTCGGCAATGTAGTGGGCGTAACCGCACACCGCGCTGACCAGCACCGGCAAGCCTGCGACCAGCGCTTCGAGCAGCACTGTACCGGTATTTTCGTTGTACGCCGGGTGGATCAACAGATCGGCGCCGAGCAGGAACCGCGGAATATCGCTGCGGCCCTTGAGGAACGTCACGTTGTCGCCCAGGCCCAAAGTGGCGCTCTGCATCTGGAACAATTTGGGGTCATCCTGGCCGATTACAAACAGCCGGGTGCGTTTTTTCAGTTCGGCGGGCAATGCGGCCAGGGCTTTCAGACTGCGATCGACGCCTTTGGTCTTGAACCCGGAGCCGATTTGCACCAGCAGCAGTTCGTCGTCCTTGAGCTTGAATTCAGCTCGGAACGCGGCGCGAATCTCATCGCCATCCGCCGGACGCCGACGATCCTGGGCAATGCCCGGCGGCAGCAAATGGAAGCGCTCGAGCGGCGTGTCGTAATGCTTGATGAACAGCGGCTGCTGCACTTCGGAAATCATCAGAACTTCGGTTTTCGCCTCGTTGGCGAACACCGCGCGCTCGTACTCGGCGAAGTGACGATAGCGGCCCCAGCGACGGTACAGCGAATTGCGCAGGTTCTGCGCCTTGTCTTCGAAGCAGCCATCGGCGGCGTAATACACGTCCAGACCCGGCATTTTGTTGAAACCGATCAGGCGATCCACCGGGCGCTTGGCCAGATCGGCCTCCATCCACGCGGTAAGCTTTTCGTTGCGGCGGTGATTGAAGAACGCCTTGACCGGCGCCACCAGCACTTCGAAACCGGGCGGCACGTCGCCTTCCCAGATCAGCGTGTAGACGCGGATCTGATGGCCGCGTTTCTGGCATTCGAGGGCGATGCGCATGAAGTCGCGCTGCAAGCCACCGAACGGGAAATATTTGTACAGGACGAATGCCAATTGCATCAGCGCAGCTCCTCAGCCATTAACAACGTGCTCAGTCGGCTGGCGACACGCTCGGGGTTCAGACGCGTGAAGCACAGAGGCTGTTCACGCTTCAGGTCAAACTGACTGGCATCCTGCGCGGTCGGTTGATACGTACATTTCTTTTGCAGGCACGGCGCGCACGGGAAGTCGCTGGCCATGTGAATCTGCAACTTGCCGTAGGCGCCGGTCAGGCCCGGGTTGGTCGGGCCGAACAGCGAGAGGGTCGGCACGTCCAGCGCCGCCGCCAAGTGGCCGAGACCGGTGTCTACCGCCACGCAGGCTTGTGCGCCGGCGAGGACTTTGCCGACACCGGCCAGATTCAGCTTCGGCAAGACTTCGGCGTGTTTGAAACCGGCGGCGATGCGTTCGGCGCGGGCCTTTTCCAGTGGGTTGCCCCATGGCAGTTTCACGCCGACGCCAAGATAGCCGACACGTTCGGTCAGCTCGCGCCAGTAAGCTTCCGGCCAATGTTTGGTGTCCCACGTGGTGCCGTGGAGGAACACCACGAAGGCGTTCTTGCGCGGCAGCTCGACCAGACGCTCGACGTTGAGGCCGTAATCGCCCAAGCCTTTGGGCAGGTCATAACCGAGAGCGATGGCGAACAACTGACGCACGCGCTCGACGGCATGTTGACCGCGAGCCACGGCCAGCTTGCGATCATAGAATCGCGCGGCCATCGGCTCACGGGCCGAGCCTTTATCGAGACCGGCCACCGGGGCTTTGACGTAACGGGTCAGCCAGGCGCTTTTCAGCAGGCCTTGAGCGTCGATCACCAAGTCATATTTCTGCGCGCGAACGGCTTGCTTGAAGCGCTTCCACTCGCCGCTGGTGATGGTTTTCCAGATACTTTTGCGCCAGCGACGGATCGCCACCGGAATCACTTTGCCAACGGCCGGGTGCCAGGTCGGAATCTCGGCGAAGCCTTCTTCCACCACCCAGTCGAATTTGATTCCGGGGATGGCCCGGGCCGCGTCGGTCAGCGCCGGCAACGCGTGAATCACGTCGCCCAGCGATGAAGTCTTGATCAGCAATACCCGCAACTTAATGAACCTCGACCACGGAGCCCTGCAACTTCTGCAAGGCATCGTTGACCGCGTCCGGCATCAGCTGGCGCAGGCAGTTGTAATGGCCGAAACGGCAGGTCCGGTCGAAGCACGGGCTGCAATCGAGGCCCAGACGGACGATTTCGACGTGTTCGGCCAGCGGCGGGGTAAAGCCCGGGGAGGTCGAGCCGTAAACCGCCACCAACGGGCGGTTCAGCGCGGCGGCGACGTGCATCAGGCCGGAGTCGTTGGACACTACCGCGTCGGCGCAGGACAGCAGGTCGATGGCTTCGGCCAACGAGGTGCCACCGCTGAGATTGACCGACTCTTCACGCAGGCCAGGAATCAGCCGCGCGCGAATATCTTCGCCGACCGCGTGATCGTTTTTCGAGCCGAACAGCCACACCTGCCAGCCTTCGCGAATCCGCGCTTCGGCGACTTTGGCGTAGTGCTCGGATGGCCAGCGTTTGGATTCGCCGAACTCGGCGCCGGGGCACAGGGCCAACACCGGGCGGTCGAGGCTCAAGCCAAACTTGGCCAGCGCCGCTTCGCGGGTGACCGGGTCGATTTGCAGGCTTGGGCGTGGATACGGTTTCGGCAGTTCAGTATTCGGTTCATAGGCCAGGGCCATGAAACGCTCGATCATCAGCGGATAACGCTCTTTATCGAGGGCGCGCACGTCGTTGAGCAGGCCGTAGCGGAACTCACCGCGCCAGCCGGTACGTTTCGCGATGCCGGCAAAGAACGGCACCAGCGCCGATTTCAGTGAGTTGGGCAGCAGGATCGCCTGATCGTACTGGCCACGCAGGGATTTGCCGATCCGTCGACGGGTCGCCAATTCAAGCGCGCCGTGGCCGAGCGGAAAGCTCAAGGCCTTGCGCACTTCAGGCATGCGCTCAAGGATCGGCCGGCTCCACTCGGGGGCCAGCACGTCGATTTCGCATTGCGGGTGGCGTTGCTTGAGACACTGAAACAGTGTCTGCGCCATCACCATGTCACCGACCCAACTGGGCCCAACGATCAGAATATTCATGTGGTTTCCAAAAACGAACCGGGGAGGCATTACGCCTCCCCGCCTCGAGAATCACTGTGGGAACACAGGCGGCTTGCGATGGGTCATTACCTTCAACATTTCTGTCGACTGTTACTCCGCTATCGCGAGCAAGCTCGCTCCCACATGGTTTGTTCGTCTTGCCCCAACTCTACATTCACTGCAGATCCACTGTGGGAGCGAGCTTGCTCACGAAGGGCCATCACATCCGACATCCGTGTCATCTGACACTCCGTCTTCGCGAGCAAGCTCGCTCCCACAGGATATTGGGTGCTGCATAAACCGAATTCAGCTTAGCCCCAGCTCACGCCATATCCGCAAAACCTGCCGTCGTTCTTCGGCAAACTGGTCGCCTGCAATCACCCCGGCGTCCTTCTGCAAGGCCTGCCGGTGGGCGGCGGAGCGGTAGGCTTTATAGGCCTCACGCAACAGACTGGCATCTTCGGCAGGCATCAGCCCTTCGTGTTCCAGCTCTTCCAGAATGCGGATGTTATCGGTCCAGCGCAGCAGTGGCGGGTGGCTTTGCGACCACGCCAGAGCCGCGTATTGCACCATAAATTCAATATCGACGATACCTCCGGCGTCCTGCTTGAGGTCGAACGGCGCCGTGGCCTCGAAGGCATTTGCCGCTGTACCGGCCGCAGTGCTCTTGCTGCCGAGGTTGCCACGCATCTTCGCGCGCATCTCGCTGACTTCCTGTTGCAGCTTGGCCAGATCCCGCGCCTTGCCCAATACCTGCGCACGAACGCTCTCGAACGCCTGACCCACATCCTGACTGCCGACCAGCACCCGCGCGCGCACCAGAGCCTGATGCTCCCACGTCCATGCTTCGTTTTCTTGATAGCGGGCGAAGGCGCCGAGCGAACTCACCAACAGCCCCGAAGCACCCGACGGGCGCAAACGCATATCCACTTCATAGAGCTGGCCGGAGTTGGTTTGCGCCGTCAGCAAATGAATGATCCGTTGCCCCAGTCGAGTGAAGAACTGCGCGCCATCGATCGGTTTCGCGCCGTCTGTTTCGGCCTGTGGATCGCCGTCGTGGATGAACACCAGATCCAGGTCCGAACCATGCCCCAACTCCAGGCCACCGACTTTGCCATAACCGACAATGATGAAACCGGGATCGCACAACGTGCCGTCGGTACGCAACGGCGTGCCGTACTTGGCCACGGTCTGGCGCCAGGCCAGCGCCAGCACTTGCGCGAGAATCGCCTCGGCTAGCCACGTCAGATAATCGCTGACTTTCATCAGCGGCAGGCTGCCGGCGATTTCCGATGCGGCGACGCGCAAGCGGTGCGCCAGTTTGAAATGGCGCAGGGCTTCCATCTGTTGCTCGAGGTCGTCTTCGGGAATCCGCGTCAGACGCTCGCGCAATTCAGCGGCAAGTTCCGGCGCCAGAGGCGGCTTGAACAAGCGCCCCTCGTTGAGCAATTCGTCGAGCAGCAGCGGAAAGCGAGTGATCTGCTCTGCAATCCACGGGCTCGCCGCGCACAGCGTCAGCAAGCGGCGCAGTGCACCGGGGTTTTCCGTCAGCAACACCAAATAGGCAGAGCGCCGCGCAACCGCCTCAACCAGCGGCAGCACACGCTCAAGCACCAGATCCGGGTTGTCATGCTCAACCGCTTGGGCGATCAGCCGCGGGATGAACAAATCAAGACGCTCGCGACCCAGCCGCTGCATCGCCCGCAGTTGCGGACTGCCGCGCAGCCCTGCCAATGCCTTCAGCGCTTTCGGCGCATCGCTGAAACCGCCCTCTTCCAACTGACGGCAGGCGGCCTCTTCGTCCTGCGCCTCTTCCCACAGCGGTAGCCATTCACCACCGACCACCACTTCGCTCTCAGTGCCCTCTTCCTCATCAGGATCAGCGATCACCTGCGCGAAGTGCCAAGCCACCCGACCGCGCCAGAACATCAGTTTTTCGTGGAAGGATTCCCAGTCGGCAAACCCGAGCATAAACGCGATACGCGCCTGATCCTGAGCGCCGTCCGGCAGCATCTGGGTCTGGCGGTCGGCAATCGCCTGGATCGCGTGTTCGGTATAACGCAGGAATTCATAACCCTCGCGCAACTCGCTGATCACTGCCGGCGGCAGATAACCCTGCCCCTCCAGCGTGCTCAGCACCTTTAATAGAGGGCGCTGTTGCAGGCTCAGGTCGCGCCCGCCGTGAATCAATTGAAAGGCCTGAGCGATGAACTCGACCTCCCGAATGCCACCAGAGCCGAGCTTGATGTTGTCGGCCATGCCTTTGCGGCGGACTTCCTGCTGAATCAGCTGCTTCATCGTGCGCAACGCTTCGATCGCCGAGAAGTCCAGATAACGCCGGTAAACAAACGGCCGCAGCATGTCGAGCAACTGTGCGCCCGCCACCTGATCGCCGGCCACCACCCGCGCCTTGATCATCGCGTAGCGTTCCCAGTCGCGACCCTGATCCTGGTAATACTGCTCCAGCGCATTGAAGCTCAGCACCAGCGCGCCAGATGAACCGTACGGACGCAGACGCATGTCGACGCGGAACACGAAGCCGTCGACGGTCATCGGGTCCAGCGCCTTGATCAGTCGCTGGCCGAGGCGGATGAAGAATTCCTGATTATCCAGCGCGCGCTTCACGCCAACGGTTTCGCCACCCTCGGGGTAGGCGAAAATCAGGTCGATATCCGAAGACAGGTTCAACTCGACTGCGCCAAGCTTGCCCATGCCGAGGATGACCATCTGCTGCGCCAAACCACTGCGACGCCCGGTCGGCGTGCCGAACTGCTGGCAATGGCGGCTGTACAACCATTGATAGGCTTGATCGATAGACGCATCGGCCATGTCCGACAGATCGCGGCAGGTCTGCACCAGATCGGCCTGGCGGGTCAGGTCACGCCAGATGATCCGCACCTGATGGCGTGCGCGCTGACGGCGCAGGACGCGACCGAGGTCATCTTCGGTTTGCGCGGCCTCCACGGCGGCGGCTATTTGCGCGCACAGCTCACCGGGTGCAAACGGCCGTTCGAGCTCACCGGACTGCACCAGCGACAGCAACATCAAAGGGTCACGAACGCTCTGTTCAATGACGAACTCGCTGGCGCCGGTAACGCGGGCAAATTGCGCCCAGCGCTCGGCTGTCCAGTTCGAGAAGCCATGATCGTCTTCCAGCGCGGCGACGGCCGTACGGAACGACTGCTCGGATCGAGTGACCAACGGCAGGAGAATGGCGGGCAGTTCGGCAAGTACGGGCAGGGTCATGGTCTATCCTTGATCGGCGTGTAAATGGCCGCTTGTAGTGAACGGTGAAAACCCGCTACCTGAAGGACTGTCGAACAAAAGTTAGAAATAGCTGAAATTTCTTTTTCTTTGGCAGCCAGCATCAAACTTTCACCTTTTTCGGATGGCAATCGACCAACCTTAACGATTATTCTCACAACGTAGTCGGAGGCCACAAGCCTTTCATCTGTAGTTTTACTACTCGTATATACATTAGAAAGTCTTAAATTCCTGAATATTAGTATTAAAACTAAACGCCGCCGGAACAAACAGTATGAAATCCAA